>CBFCXB010000229.1:0-5147 GCA_965601905.1 uncultured bacterium
GGAAGTTGTGCGTCATATCCTTCCGTGGAGAATGAATTGCACGTCCTCTTTCTCACCAAGTATCCCCCGCGCGGTCCAAGCAGCAGATACCGGGTGTACCAGTACGTATCGCATCTCGAGGGCGAGGGTTTCACGTGCACGGTACGGAGTCTTCACACCGACGCTTACCTGGAATCGCGGTACCGCGGGCAGGGGACTTCGCCCCTCTACTACGCGGGGAGAATGCTCGGGAGGCTGCGGAGCGTTACTGCGGTGGATCGCCACTCGATCGTATTCATCCAGAAGGAACTCCTCCCATTCGCGCCGCCGCTGCCGGAGTACCTGTTATACCGGTCCGGGGCACGATTGGTGTGCGATGTGGACGACGCGATCCATCTCCGATACACGGAGTCACGCAATCCGGTGGTGCGTCTTGCGCTTTCGGGCAAGATTCCGGCTGTTTTCCGGCGGAGCGCCGCTATCCTTGCCGGCAACGATTTTCTCAGGGACTACGCGGCCCGCTTCAACAAAGAAACGGTTCTCTTTCCGACCGTGATCGACACGAGTCGCTACCCGCCCCGGCGCATGGAGGGGGGCGGCTCGATGAGCGGGGATGTTCCCGTGATAGGCTGGATAGGGTCGCCTGGTACGGTTTCGTACCTCGCCGAGCGGGGAGCACTCCTTTCACGGCTCGCCTCCTCCACTCCCTTCACCCTGCGCGTCATCGGAGCGCCCGGTTTCACGATACCCGGCCTCGATGTCGAGGCGGTGCCCTGGCGTGAGGAGCGGGAGGCCGCGGAGATCGGCAGGTGCGATATCGGTATCATGCCGCTCCCCGACACGGCCTGGGCGAAGGGGAAATGCGGTCTGAAGTGCCTTCAGTACATGGCCGCCGGTCTCCCCGTCGTGTCCTCGCCCTGGGGGAGCGCGCGGAGCATCATCACACCCGGTGTCCACGGTTTTCTCGCGCGGACCGAGGCCGATTGGATACAGCACATGACAACACTTCTACGTGATGCCTCCCTCAGGGAGCGGTTCGGGCGGGCCGGCCGCCGCCGTGTCGAGGAGGCGTTCAGTCTCGACCGCTGGGCCCCGCGGATGGCCGAGATCCTCAGGCGGGTCGCCGCCGGAAAGAGCATCGGGGGGAATGAACCGTGAAGGTCCTACAGCTCTGTGCCGTCGATTTCACCGCCAATCACCTGCTTCGTCCCCTCGGTGCCGCGCTGCGCGAGGCGGGGCACGATGTGGCATTCTGCTGCTCCCCAGGCGAGGGTCTCGATCTGCTGCGCAGTGAGGGATTTCAGGTGCACCCGCTTCCGATCGTGCGGAGCTACAACCTGGCGAGCCATCTCCGGTCCATGGTGAGCCTCATACGGCTGTTCCGCCGGGAGCGTTTCGATGTGGTTCATGCACATACGCCGGTGGCGGGGCTTATCGGCAGGGTAGCGGCGCGTATCGCCGCGGTACCGCGCGTGGTCTACACCGCTCACGGTTTCTATTTCCACGAAGCGATGAATCGGTACGAGCGGCGGTTCTTTATCTGGCTGGAGCGGTTCGGCGGCCGTCTCTCCGATATCGTGTTCGTCCAGAGCGAGGAGGATTGGCGCGAGGCACAACGGGAGGGGGTAGCTTCCCCCAAGCGGTTGATCTACATCGGAAACGGCGTCGATCCTACGCTCTTCGGCCGGGAACGGTACACGCGGGAGACCGCGGCGCTCCGCGGCGAATTCGGCCTCCAGGACGGGCCGATCGTTGGATTCGTCGGGAGGATCGTGCGGGAGAAAGGCGCGGTCGAATTCGTCACAGCCGCCGCCTCCGTCAGCAGGGCGGTTCCGCAGGCGCAATTCATCATGGTCGGCCAGCCGCTCCCCAGTGACCGGGACGCATGCTGGCGTGAGATCCATACCCTTCGCGATGAGCTCGGCCTGCGCGAGGCGCTGGTACTGGCGGGGTACCGCCGGGACGTCCCCGCGTTCCTCTCGCTGTTCGATCTGTTTGTACTGCCCAGTTACCGCGAGGGCATGCCGCGGGCGCTGCTCGAGGCCATGGCGACCGGTATCCCCGTGGTGGCCACCGATATCAGGGGATGCCGCGAGGAGGTCATCGACGGTGAAACGGGTCTGCTCGTCGGGCCCCGTGATCACGAAGCCCTGGCGGTGGCGATTATGGAGCTTCTCGCCGATCCGCAGCGCGCCGCTGCCATGGGGGCGGCGGGACGCACGCGCGTGCTCGATCGATTCGACGAGCGGCGCATCACCCGTTTCCAGGTCGACCGGATCGAGCGGCTGTGCCGGGAACAAGCCTAGAAATAGCTTGTTACAGGCCCTACCGTGGCGTATCATCAGCACATTGCCCTTTGATGTACGAGAGCACGGAGAAACACGGCAATGGTGGAGTTACTGTTTTTCATCGAGGCCTGTATCGTATCCTTTCTGGTGACGGGCGTCATTCTTCGCTATTCGCTCGGGAAACAGCTGCTCGACATCCCGAATGATCGTAGTTCCCACCGTGTGCCGAAGCCGCGGCTCGGCGGCGTGGCGATCGTCCTCGGATTTTATATCGCGTGCGCGACGATTCTCATCGTGCAATTCAATCCGTTTCCCGGCAGTCGCGCAGCGGTCGGCACCCTCGCCGGCGGGGGGATCATCGCGGGGGTCGGTCTCGTCGATGATCTCCGCGGTCTCGGGGCATGGGTAAAGCTGATCGCGCAGGTGTCGGCTGCGGCGATCGTGGTCGCATCGGGTGTGGTACTCAGGGACCTGCACGTGCCGCTCGTCGGCTCGGTCGGGCTCGGGGCGCTCGGCGCGCCGTTGACCATCATGTGGATCGTGGGGTGTATCAACCTGTACAATTTCATAGACGGCATCGACGGGCTCGCCGCCGGCGTCGGCATGATCGCCGCCATCTTCTCGGTGCTGGTCGGCGTAATGGCGACTGCGACGGTCACCGGCTCCCTCTACGCGATTCTGGCCGGTTCGTCGCTCGGTTTTCTCAGGTACAATTTTCCACCGGCCCGCATATTCATGGGGGATACGGGGAGCACATTTATCGGCTTCATGTTCGCAACGCTCGCCGTGATCGGAGCCGGCGCGGGTGTGCCGGTTTTTGTTACGGTCCTGCTTCTCGGCGGCGTGCTGGGCGATGCGGTGCTCACGCTGGCGAGAAGGGTGATCAGGCGTGAACGGCTCCTCGCGCCGCACCATACACATTACTACCAGCGGCTTACCTCCCTCGGGCTGTCGCACAAGCAGGTCGCCCTTCTCGAGTATCTCATCGCGGTACTGCTCGGGGCGAGCGCCCTCTTCTATTTTCACGGCGATCTTGTGTTCGTATCGGTTTTCTCGCTCGTGTGGATCGGCCTCTTTCTCTGGGCGATCATGAAGATCAGAAGCATGGAACGGGGCAGCCGCCTATTCTGGGAAGGGAGAACGTTCGCCATCGCACTCGGCGACGTCTTATTCATGGCGGCGAGTTACGCACTGAGTTACTACCTCCGCCTCAACTTCCGTTTTCCCGCGGCCGAGACCTCCTCCCTGCTCGTCAGCCTTCCGATCGTGCTCGTCATTCGAACGACGACTTTTTACTACTACGGTCTCTACCGCGGCGTGTGGCGATATACCTCGATGGATGATCTGATGCGGATCGTGAAGGCGGTTTCCCTCAGCTCTCTCGTGATGATCGTCTCGTTCACCCTGCTGTTCCGGTTCAAATCGTTTCCGCGCTCCGTTTTCATCATCGACTGGTTTATCCTGACCGTATTCATCGCCGGCTCGCGGATCGCCACGCGGTGGTTTCATGAATTGCCCTCCCACGAGGATATTTCGGGCAGGAGGATCGTCATCGGTGGGACAGGCCATATTGCCGAGGCGCTGCTCCACCACATCAAGAAGGCCGAAGGCGCGGAACCGGTCGGCATCATAGACGATCGCGCCGAGATGGTCGGCCGGATGGTTCATGGACTCGAGGTTCTCGGTTCCTTTTCCGAGCTGCCGCGCCTCGTCCGTCTGCACGATGTGAACGAGGTGGTGCTGCTGAAACCGTTCCTCGATCGATTTCCCCCCCAGCGGTGGGATGAGTTGCGGGAGATGGGCGCTTCGGTGTGTATTGTCACCGATCCCTCGCTGCTGGACAGGGAACGCACGGCGATTGCGTGCTGTAGCGGCGCGCGGGTGATGGTAGCGGGGAATGGCCCCCTCGTCGAGTCCGCGGCGGAGGTGTGTGAAGGGGCGGAGGAACTTGTTGTTGTCTCAAACGAGGCGAGTCTCATCACGGCGGTGCAGCGGCGCGTGCAGCCTGATGGCACCCCTACCGCCCTCTATCTCGGAATCCTGCGCCGGCAAGATGACGTCGAGCGTGTGCTCCGGCGGCATCGACCGCGGATCGCCGTCATTGACTCGGCGTGGAGCGGATGGGGTCTCTGCAATCCGCTCGAGGGATACGCGAGGACGGCCCTGTTTCCGATGTGGAACCTCTCCGCGGCCGCAGCTCGAACGCCGGGCATCCGGCTCGTCGCCGTGCAGAGAAGCGGGCTGGCGGCGGATGATTCGATCCGGCGTGTTGCAGCGGCATCCACGGCGATCCTCCGGTGGACGTTCCGGAATGAACCGGACCGTCTCTTCATTCTTGAGTGTGATGAGGGAGCGGGCGCGACCCAGGTGGTGAATGCCGTCAACACGATTCTATCGGGAACGGGAGGCGTATTTCGTCTCGCAGCCCGGGGAAGTGGCTTCGACGCCCGGGTCGAGAGGATCGAAACGCCGGCCGTACCGGATAACGTGGAGGATATTTTAGATCGCTTGGCCGAGAGCGCCGGGAAGGCGGACGATATGGGTGCTCTCGATATACTTCGGGAAATGCATGAAACCGTGTCAGCACGTGAGCATGGCCGTTAGCAGTTCGGAACGCAGGCGAATCGGCGCGAGAGCACCCGTGGTGTTCATGCTCGGCGCATTCTGCTTCTTTTCGACATTCTCCATCGCGGGAACGCAGGCCGCTCTCACGCTTGCCGTTCTCCTCTGGATGGTTCTTGTGCTGCTGCGGAAAATAACTCCGCCTCGACCGACGGCGCTGGATCTTCCTGTCGCGCTGTTCATCGCCGCGGCCCTCGCGGCGGCGTTCCTGTCTCAACACCGCCTCGCGAGTCTTGTGAATCTGAAGAATTTGCTTCT
>CBFCXB010000230.1:0-5124 GCA_965601905.1 uncultured bacterium
CCTGCGCCTGCGTCATCACGAAGAGCTGCACATACTCCGATATAGCGATTCCGCTGGGAGCACTGGTAACGGCTGTTGTGGATGGTGACAGCAACGTTGCCGAGTGGGATGAAACCAACAACCAGCTCGATACCTTGCTCCAAGACTGCTCGAAGGAGGGGGATCCGGCGTTCTACGTCGACTTCGGCGAGGCGCTGCGGGATGTAACGGCCGGGAATATGTTCTGCTGGACAGTAGCGCCGTGTAACTTCGGTATCGTCTCCGGAACCTGCACGGACACCGACACGTTCTGCGTGCACATGACCTCGGCGCTGGGATGGATCGTGACGGGGGATCCGCCGCTCGGGGACTGTGCCGCGCTGGATCCAGGGTATATCTGGTGGCAGGATATCTGCATCACGGCGCCGTGCGATGCCGAGCCGGGCGAACGCGATACGTTGATCATGCAGATGACTTACTGCGACGAGACGCTCGCCTGTCGCGACGACTGCGCCGACTGCGAGGATCCGAACTGGTACGAGGGCAATCCGTACTACTCGATCGACACGGTGATCGTGCAGGTCGTTCCCGCGCCTCCTGCGCTCTATATCCTCCAGGACAGCCTGTATCTAGTCGAACAGGGACAGAGCGGCGCGTTTATTCCGTTCACGGTGTGCAACGGCGACCCCTGCGCGGACCCCGTGGTGTACGAATACGAATTCTACAGTTCCGGACACGTGGGGAGTGGATTCCCGCAGAGCGGCGTCACGGACCCGATTCTCGGCGGCGAATGCGAGGATGTCTATGCCGTCGTAGACGCTTCCATTACGCCTATTTGCACGATCGATACCCTGACGATCATCGCCTGGGATCAGGCCTCCGGCACGGTGTACGATACCTGTGTGCAGATCATTCACGTGCTTGAAGGCTGTTGCGTTCCATCCATGACGCTGCCTGTTTTGGTGGTCATGACGGCTCTGATAGTGATCGCAGCGGCGGTCATGATCCGGCGGAGGATCGTGCGCGGGGTGTGACCTATCTGCATCGCCGCAGCCGGCGATCCGCACGGACGGCCGTTCGCGCCACCCACCCCGCGCCGCTCGATTTTCGATTAACATCTCCTTCCCTTTGCTGCTATCCTCAGTGCTGTATAGTATATGAAAACGAATATGCCCCATTACCGCGAGGTGGTGACCATGACGAGGAAAGGACGCGTTACCGTAATCGTTCTCTGTATCGTGGCGGGAATCCTGATCGTCGCAACCGTCGGGGTGCGGCTCATCCTGACGCGCGAGAGGCTTCTCACGCTCGTCGTTCCCCGCATCGAGAAGAGGGTCGGGGCGAAGATACGGATCGGGGACATCGGCGTGCGATTTCCATTCGGCTTCGGGGTCGATGTGAAGGATCTCGTGTTCGACAAGCAGCTCCCCGACAGCAGTATTCTCTCCGTGGCGACGGAGTCCGTCATCGTGAAGGCGTCTCTCGTGTCCCTGATCCGGCGGCGCCCCGAGATAGACCGCGTGGATATCAGGGGAGGCGACATTTCCCTGACCGGTACGCCGCGGCGGATCGATGTGCGGTTCGACGGCCTCGAGGCGGACCTGTCGGTGCGGCCCGTCCGGGAGAAGTTCGAAATCTCGGCACGCGCGTCGATCGAATCGGTGACGCTCGCCCGGCCTGCATCCGGCGAGACGGCGAAGGTGCGGGATATCGCATTCCAGGGCAGGATGGAGAGCGACGCCGCCTTCCAATCGCTGCGTATAGAAGAGACGGCGATCTCGTGGGGCGATCTCGTCACCGTTCGGATTTCCGGTGATATGACCGATCTCCGCGGGGAACGGCTCCTCGCGTTCCATGTCGAATCGCGGGATACGCGCGTCGCACCGCTCATCGAGACGGTGCTCGCACTGGGCCTCGATAAAATCTCATATCGCGCACGGAGTCTGGGGATGGGTGAAGTGCTGCCCGTCACCGTGACTGCGGGCACCGTTGGTTTCGATGCGAAGATCGCGGGGAGCGCGCGCGAGCCTCTTACGATGACGGCGGATGGAACGCTCGAACTCGCTGGAGTCGAGATCGTGCACGGGAAACTCGGGCAGCCGGTGCGCATCGACGGTATTGTTGCATTTTCCAACGCCGGCCTCCGGTCGGAGGATCTCACGTGCGTGTTCGGGCGCTCGTCGGCGAAGGTTGGATTCGATGTCGTAATGGCGGCGGAGACGCGCAGCATCGAGTCGGTCGGATTCAGCGTGGATGCCGATCTCGACGTGTCGGAGCTCGCCGCGCTGGCGGAGCAGGAGGGCGTGACGGTTTCGGGAAGGGTGCACGCCTCGGTGCAGGGGAAGGGGCGGCCGGAGACGATGTCGGCCCTCTTCCCCGCGGACCGGACGGTGCCGGCCGCCGCCATAGCGGACGCATGGGATGCCGTCACGCTGAACGGCACGGTGCGGCTGGAGGACATCGGGATGACGAAGGCGGGGAATCCCCTCGCCGTTTCAGATTGCGACGGCGGCATTACGGTGGCCGGCGGCGATATCGAGCGCGTCGAGGTCGGTTTCAATCTGAACGGGAGCCCGTATACTCTGAGCGGCTCGATGCGGGGCGTTATGCCCGCTGTGGCCGAGATGAACGCCGGCTTCGACCGCGGGAATCCTCCCCGGAACCTCGGTGCATTCCTCGGGTCGATGCGGAACGTGCCGCACGTTTCAATGGATCTGCGGGGGCGGTCGCTGGATATACGTCCATTCGAGAGGGCGGCGGAGAAGAAGGCGGCGCAGAAGAAGGCGGCGCAGAAAAAGGTGGCGGAGCAAAAAGCGGCGGGCGGAGGCGAGCGCCCTGCGGGCGGCGGAGAAGAAAGCGCGCGCCGCGCGGGCGCTGAATCGAAGGAGGCGAATCCCCTCGCCGCGAATCCTCTGGCGCCCGTTGCTCTTCATAACACCGTATTCACGGCCCACATCGATTCCCTGATCGCGACGAAGGCGCTTCTGACGGATATCGACGCGCGCGGGACCATCAAGAGTGCATTTCTCAAGGTGGATCCCGTGACGATGCATTACGCCGGTGGTACGGGCAGTGCCGTGCTCGATGCCGACATGCGCAATCCGCGGCGGATCGAGACGAAAATGCAACTCTCCTTCGAGGGTGTCGATGCCGGCCTGGCCCTGAAACCGATACGCGACGTCGGAAACCTCATCGAGGGCAACTTTTCATTCAGTACCGGCGGATCGTTTTTTATTTCCCAGGCCATCGACCCACTCATGACCCTCACCGCGAAAGGCTCCGCAACATCGAACAGGGGGCGTATCAATATACCCCAGTTCGCGACACCCATCTCGCAGGCCGTCGGTCTCGACCTATCGTGGCTCGAGCGGTTCGAGTTCAGCGAGTGGATCGGCGGTTTCATCATCCGCGAGGGGCGAATGTTCACCGATGACTGGAAGATCAGATCGAAAAACGGTGACTGGGCGATACGCGGATCGTTCGGCTTCGACGGCACGCTCGAATACGTCGCTTCGCTCGTTATACCTCCCTCCGTTCAGAAGGACATGAAGGACCTTTCGAAGTACCGCGATCTCGTCGATCTGTTCAGGGACGAGAAGGGGAACATCGTGCTCGATTTCGACATCGGGGGTGAGGCGAAATCTCCGAAGGTCAAACTCGACCGGACGAGGGCCAAGCAGAAGGCGGGGGAGAAGCTGATCGACGAGCTGAAGAAGAAGGCGAAGGGTCTATTCGATAAATAAAAAAATCCCCGGGGTCGGCGGCCCGCCCGGCCGTGCATATAAAAGTACCCCCGGGGTCGGCGGCCCGCGCCGCCTCCCCCGAGGGGAATAGTCGTTTCCGTATTTCTCGATCCCCAGTCTTACTGGGTGACGTTGAAGTTCACGGCGGACTGACGAGCCGTGACCTCGACAATCGGATAGCCTTCATCGCATGTCGCGATGGAAGGCTGCGACTGCTCGGAGGTCGGGTTCGGCTGGAAGACGAATGACAGATCGTTCAGGTCCTCGAGCAGTATCAGATCGAAACTCAGCACATGAACCGGACCGAAGTTGTACATCGGACGGCTGAAAGCGATCGAAAGACCGGTGAACGGATCACCCATGCTGACCGATATGTATTGCCCCGGGTTAACGTTGACTATTCCGTAATCCGTACCGGCATCGAGGGAATTGCCGTCCAGATCGGTCAGGTCGATCATAAACTCGGTCGCCATGCAACAATCGATACCCTCGGCGTCGAGCAGGATATACACAAAGCAATCCAGCATATTGAACGCCTGGGTGTTGGCACTACACACCGTGGCATCGCCATCGAAGTAGATACCCAGCGACGGATTGGCGGGAACGTCGATCGTGATGGTCAGTTCCTGCGTTTCGATTTTCGGGGTATCCGAATTGTCCGTACACTGGACCGAGATGATCCACTCGCCCGCGACATTCATCAGGCCGACGATGGCGCCCTCCGCAGTCATGCTCAGACCCTCGGGTAGGGGATCGCTGACATCGGCGACAGCCCAGCTATACGGGGTCGCTCCGCCGGTCGCTTCGAGCTCGACTTTGTAGGGTGCGCAGGTCCAACCGACCGGAAGCGAAGCCGTGGTGATCTCGAAATCAGGCGGCGTCGGAGGGGTCGGAGTGGTCGAATCGTCTGAGCAGGACATCATAAAACCGCTCAGGATAAGACCGAAAAGGACTATGAAGACCTTCCTCATGATGGGACCTCCTTCTCTTGAACATGAGTCCTGTTGTCCCCTTGGCGTTACCGTTCAGCAAGCTGTGTGCCACCGGGGATTTGAAGGTTTTTTGTATATGTAACGCATTGTAATATAATGCATTAACGGAGCGCCCTCTCCGCACGGCGGCGCAATCTTATTCCCGATGGATTCTCATTATGCCATATGCCGAACGATTGTGGGTTCCAGGGCGTCCTCATGCCCTTTTGTTGCTCTTTGGGGGGAATGCGGCGATTTTGCAGCTTGAACAGTCGATATTGCATTTCGAGAGGGGATATATATACATGCCGTTCAGGTTACAAGGCGCAGGATGCGCCGCTCGGTATATGAGGCTCAGGTCACGAGGTTCATGAAGCGGGCGTGAATCTCGGTACACCACTGCGTTCCGTCAATCTCCGGCGGGCCGATCG
>CBFCXB010000231.1:0-5095 GCA_965601905.1 uncultured bacterium
CGGCGCGCATCGCGTCGTCCTCGACGTCGGGCTCGCCCTGGGCGGGATGACCGCCGCATCGGACCGTGATGTCGCCGCCCATCGTGCTGACCTTGGCCCCGACCGGCGCTTCACCGACATTGATGTCGCCGCCCAACGTCGTCACGTTCACCTCTTCCGCCTTGCCGATATCGACATCGCCGCCGAACGTTTTCAGCTTGACCCTCTTGTCGGGGTAATCGACATCGATGTCACCGCCCAGTGTCGTGATGCTCACTTCCTCGTCCGTGTCGGCCCCGGGGCGTCCCTTCACGTTCTCGTACGTGACATCCCCGCCCATCGTGTGCCCCTTGATATTGCCGACAACGTCCCTGATCTCGACATCCCCGCCCAGCGTCTTGACCTTGCCGTCGACCTCGGAATCCTCGATCTCGATATCGCCGCCCATCGTCGTGAAATGAAGCTCGCCTTTCAACTTGCCGAACTTGAGATCGCCGCCGTAGGTTTTTCCCTTGAATACACCCTCGATGCCGGTGAGCGTGACATCCCCGCCCTTCGTGTCGATCACGATGTCGAACTCCTCGGGCACGTTGATCTCGAGATCGACACCGCCTTCGCGCCTCCTCTTTCTACCTTCGTATTCGGCATGAATCTCGACACCGCCGCGGGTCTCATCGAAGTCGATCTCGATGTCGTCGCGGTCGCGGCCCGTCATGCGGGCCGTCACGGCGATCGTCTTCTTGTTCCAACCGGTGATCCGAATATCACCGCCGGTATCGATGTCGATCTCGAGCGTCTCGCCCCGCTTCACCTCGAATTTCTTGTCGATGACCCTCCCGCGCTCCGCGTGAAGCGCGGTCGACAGGACAAGGCCCGCCAGGAAAACAATCAGCGTGAGAACCAACAGCTTTTTCATCAGCTCTCTCCTTTCCCGTGCCCGGGCGGGAAGTCAAAAAACCGCTGCCCCCGCGCCGGGCCGCCGCATCCTCTCCGGGATATCCTTCGAACACCCCGGTTTTCTCATGTTGTATCCGATCCCTAACTATCTGTACGAAACGGGGGGGAGTTTGTTTCGGCTGGAGGCATTTACTCTTTGCCGCGGGCCGCGCCGGGCAGGGGTCATTTACCCGTTGCCGCGGGCCGCATACGTCCGAAATTATTTATCCTTTGCTGCGGGCCGCGACGGTGCTACAATAAGTTTGCTAATGCGAAATGGTGGTTGTACCGATGCAATCTGATAGAAATAGCATCCGCATCGGCCTCGCGCAGATGAACCCGACGGTCGGTGATCTCGAGGGGAACCTGCGCGCGATCCGGGCGACCGTAGCCCGGGCGAAGCGGCTTGGCGTCCAGCTCCTCGCATTTCCCGAGATGATGATCTGCGGGTACCCGCCCGAGGACCTGCTCCTCAAGCCCCGCTTCCTCGCCGACTGCGAGGCGGTTCTCGAAAAGGCGGCGAGTTCCGCGCGGGGGATCGCCCTTATCGTCGGCTCACCCGAGCCGCCGGCCCGGCGCGGCGGGCGGCCGTTCAATACATCATGCGTGTTGCTGCGCGGGAAGGTCGCCGCCCGGTATCGCAAAATCAACCTCCCCAATTACGGGGTATTCGACGAGAAGCGTTATTTCGAACCCGGGAAGACGGCGATCGTGGTGAACTTTGGGCTCGCGGCGGTGGGCCTCAGCATCTGCGAGGATGTCTGGGTCGATGACGGACCGTCCGCGCTCCAGGTGCGGCACGGCAGGGCGCGGATCATCGTGAACATCTCGGCATCGCCGTACCACCGGCGCAAGGGGCCGGAGCGGGAGAAGCTGATGCGGCGCCGCGCCCGTGAGAACCGCTGTCACCTCTGCTACGTGAACCTCGTCGGCGGCCAGGACGAGCTCGTTTTCGACGGGGGAAGCGTCATCGCCTCGCCCGACGGCCGGACGATCGCCCGCGGCACGCCGTTCGGCGAGGATCTCATCGTCGCCGACGTTCCGCTTACCGTGGGCACGGGCCGACGCGTCAAGCCGCGCCGCACTTCAATGTATACCGGTTCGCCGGCCGAGATATGCCGGGGCCTCGAAGTGGTCTACTTCCCACCGCTCCCGGCGCGCGGCCCGAGACCGCCGCTCAAGCGCCGCCGCGTGAGCCACCTGAAACCGGACGTGGAGGTGTACGAGGCACTCGTCCTCGGCACGCGCGACTATGTCGAGAAGAACGGATTCAAGGGAGTCATACTCGGGATCAGCGGCGGGATCGACTCGGCGCTCGCCGCCTCAATCGCCGTCGACGCCCTCGGGGCCGGCCGCGTCAAGGGGGTTACGATGCCGTCCGGGTACACGTCGTTCGCCACGCTTCGCGATTCGCGCCTTCTCGCAGATCGCCTGGGGATCCGGCTCTACGAGTTTCCGATTCATGACATCCTCGACGCCTACCGCGCGACCCTCCAGGAGGCGTCGGTGCGGGTGGGGATGGATGTCACCGAGGAGAACCTCCAGGCCCGCATACGGGGCAACCTCCTCATGGCGCTCTCCAACAAGTACGGCTGGCTGGTGCTGGCAACGGGAAACAAGAGCGAGGTCGCCGTCGGGTACTGCACGCTGTACGGCGACATGGCCGGCGGCTTCTCCATTCTCAAGCATGTCCCGAAGACGCTCGTCTACACCCTGAGCCGCTACCGGAACCGCATCGCGAAAAAGGAGATCATTCCGCGATCGATTATACGGCGCATACCGTCGGCCGAGCTGCGCCCGGACCAGACGGACCAGGACACCCTGCCGCCGTACCCCCTCCTCGATCGTATCATCGAGCTGTACGTCGAGCATGACATGGCCTTCGACGAGATCGTCGCGGCGGGGATCGACCGCGAGACGGCGCGGCGGTCGATACGCATGATCGACACCAACGAGTACAAGCGCCGCCAGGGAGCGCCGGGGATCAAGATCACCCCGAAGGCATTCGGGCGCGACCGCCGGCTGCCGATCACCAACCGGTACCGTGGGGCGGGGAAGAACCGTATGGAGGGGAAGAACCGGGGAGCAGGGAAGGATCGAGGCGCGTGATGGACGCAACACGCCGAAGGGAAGAGCACGGCTCATGCACCATCAGGGAATACCGCCCGGAGGATTTTCCCGGCGTCGCCTCGGTAATAAAGTCCGTCTACAACGACTACAACTACCGCGTGGATTACAACGAATTCGACCGGGATATCGCCGATATCGATTCCATGTACATAGACTCCGGGGGAGCATTCTGGGTGCTCGATGCAGACGGAGCGATCGCCGGCACGATCGGCGTCATCCCCGAGGACGCCGAGACGTGCGAGCTGCGGCGCCTCTACCTCAAGGCGCCGTATCGCGGCCGGGGATGGGGGACAAAGCTCGTACAGCGCGTGATCGACTGGGCGGAGAGCCACGGATTCAGGCGGATATACATCTGGTCGGACGTCCTCTTCGAGCCGGCGCACCACCTCTACGTAAAATCGGGATTCACGCCGACGACGCGCACGCGCGCCGTCGACCCGATGAACCCGACCAGCGTCGAGCGGTATTTCATTTGGGAGACATAACGATAAAAGGATGCGGGGTCAAGCTGCCCCGCATCCTCCTCATACCAGCAGGATCGGAATACAACGATTTGCCTGAAACGATCCGTTTCGAATCTATTTCTCGAGCACGATCTTCCCCGACGCCGTGCTGAGATGGATCTCCGGATCATTCCCATCTTTGGAGAATGACTTCCGGACAAACGTGTTGTCCCACTTTTCGAACTCTTCCTCGTCGTCGAAATCAAAGGGACAGGTAATACGGCCCCGGCGCTTTCTGGCCTCGAACTCGAAATAGCCTTTCACCGTATTGCCGTTATAGTCCAGTGTGACATCCCCCGAGGCCGCGGAAAGACTCAGGTCGTATTCGCTGGTCTCGGCCAGAACGACTTTCACCGATCCAGACGCCGTCGAGAAGCTACTCGCTCCCTCGACCGTGATGCCGTCCGCGGTGATCTCGCCGCTGGCACAGCTCAGCTCGAAGGACCCCTTGGAGTCGGAGATATCTATCTCGCCCGATGCCGTACTGATGCGCACATCGCCACCGACGCCCTCACACTCGACATCGCCCGAGGCCGTGGAGATTTTCATTTCACCATCACCGCCTATGATGGTTACATCTCCGCTGGCGGCGGAAACATCTATCTCCCCGCTGACATCCTCGAGCATGATATCACCTGATGCGGTACTGGCGTCGATCTCCCCGATCGGGCCGGTCACTTCGAGATCTCCGGACGCCGCGTTGAAGTCGATCTCCGTCCCTTCGGGCACCGTCAGCGTCCAGAGCACATGCGAGCTGGAAGAGCTTCCGTGCCAGCGCTCCTTGATCACCAGCCTGCCGCGCCTCTCGTCGAAATCGAAATCGAGGGCGTCCTCGGGATCGACTTCGTAGACGAGATCGACGACAACCTTATCGGAACGGTGCGTCTTGACGATGCAGTCACCACTCACCGTGCCGAGCCTGACCGATTTCACGCCGTCGAATTCCTTGTGGACCTCTTTTTCCCGTGCCGCGAGCGGATAGCCGCACGCCAGAACGAGAATCATGGCCACGACGACAATAGTCATTCCCTTTCTCATCCTCTGCCTCCTTTCATGGTGTCCATACCCGCGTACGAATTGAAACCTTTACCCATGATACGTAAAGAGTGAGCGGACGGTCGTCCGGAATTGCAATCTAGAACCAAAAAATGGTTCGACATTGCCATTCGGAACCCGTCGCAATGGTGAAGGGGAATCGGTCGCGGGCAGGTCAGCAGTGCTTCTTTCGGTACTCCGAGGGACTGGTTCCCGTGAATTTTTTGAATGCCGTGTTGAATGTGGATTTTGAATAGAACCCGACGTTATACATGATATCCAGGATGCTCTTTTTGTGTAATGCCGGATCCGCCAGCCGTTTCTGCGCCTCGGCGATCCTCCGCCGATTGATATAATTGTTGAAACTCATCCCGTGTTGCTCGTTTATGATGCGGGAGAGATGGTTGGAATGTATATTGAGTCGCTGCGCCAGTTTTTTAAGCGTCAGATCGGGATCGAGGTATACACTTTCCTCCTCCATCAGGACGTTCAGCCCGGCAAGCGCCTTTTCC
>CBFCXB010000232.1:0-5082 GCA_965601905.1 uncultured bacterium
GGATCATCACCCACAATGATTTCGACGGTGTGGTCTCGGCGGCCCTGTGCTCCACGGGATACCGGTGCGACCGGTTCGTCTTCACCGGTCCCAACGCGATCGCCCGCGCCGAGATATCGATCACGACCGATGACGTCGTGTGCGATCTGCCCTATCCCCTCGAATGCGGTCAGTGGTTCGACCACCATCCCGGCAACCGCGAGGCGGTACGGCTCAGGGGAATCGATCCCGATACGATCCCGGGACGGTTCGACGAGCGGCCATCATGCGCCCGCGTGATTCTCATGTTTTTCAACGAGCGCGGGGAAGCGCTCCCCGGTCATTTCGAGGAGACCGTCTCGGAGGCCGACACGATCGACTCGTTCAATTACCGGAATGTCGAGGAGTGGCGCGAGGAGACGCCCGGAAAACTCGTTGATATGAGCATCAAGGCCTACTCGGCGACCCCGCGCGAACAGACGAAGTTCCTCGCGCGTCTCACCGGCCTGGTGCGGGATGTGCCGCTCCCACGGGTGCGCGAGGATCCCGAGATCGCCGGCCGATGTGAGCGGCACCGCGAAGAGGAGCGGCATATGGTCGAGTTCATCGAGCGCTCCGCGAGCTTTCTGCCGCAGGATCGTGACCGGGAGCTCGTCGTGCTCGATTTCATTCCCCACAAGAGGCCGCCCCGCGTGATCAGGAATCTGGCCTACCTCGTGCACCCGCGGGCACTCGGCGTGGTCACGCTCAATCCGCTCTTTCGCGGCGGGCGGAAAACGACCGACTTCTCGGTCTCGATGTCGCTGTCGATGAACATGACCGGCCGCGAGCACGGCAAGGACATCGGTGAGATCATGCGCTCCCTGAATATCGGGGACGGCCATATCGGTGCCGCCGCCGGGACTGTGCACTGCGGTTCCAAGGACGAGATGCTGCGCGCCAAGAAGCGTCTCCTCGACGAGATATGGGATGCATGGCGGGCGATGCTGCAGGACGTGAATTAAAGGCATGTTTCCCCTTGATATAATTTTCAAATTAGTATATATATTCCCTCGTAGGGTATTACATCTCGCTACGGGAAGGGTGTCAAATAGTACTGGAGATACTTTGTATTAGAATACGCGCTGATGGGTTGTTCTCCCCTTAAAACTCACGGTAGGTCCATTTTAATACAGGGTTATCTCTCGGTGCATATGTTCAACAAGAGGAGGAATAGGAATGAACATTTATATCGGCAACCTTTCATATCAGTCCAACGAGGATGATATTCGAAAGGCATTCGAAGCCTTCGGGACCGTCGAATCCGTCAATATCATTACAGATAAGTATAGCGGCGCTTCGAAGGGATTCGGTTTCGTGGAGATGCCGAATCGGGAGGAAGCGACTGCGGCGATCGACGGTCTGAATGGTACCGATCTGGATGGAAGATCGATCAACGTCAGTGAGGCGCGTCCTCGGGGCGAGGGCCGCCGTGGTGGTGGCGGCGGTGGTGGCGGAGGACGCAGAGGTGGCGGCGGTGGTGGTGGACGCCGCTTCTAGTCCAGGGCATTGATTTTGCATACATAGATTCCTGATGCGATCCAGGCAGGTTGCATTTACACGTATTCCTCAGATTGCACAACCCGAGGAGGCTTTCGAAACCCGCGTGATCACAAATCAGTCGGCATTTTGAGAAATCGGAGTTTGATGAATATTCTTCTGGTTAGCCCACCTTCAGGTTTTTCATACAGTAGCATAGGCATCCGGCGTCCGCCGCTCGGCCTGGCCTATATTGCCGCGGTCATCAAGGATCGTCACGATGTCCGGGTGATCGATTTCAATGTAGAGAAGAAAAACTGGAAGCGCTATCCGTACGGTACGTTCGACGTCGTTGGCATCTCGGTCGACACCACCAGATACCCCATCGCTGTTAGGATAGCCCGTCTCGCCAAGGAACAGGGCGCTACCGTCGTGATGGGCGGCCCCCACGCGAGTTTTCTCGACGCGGAAACACTCGAGAGCGGGGTCGTGGATTATGTCGTTCGGAATGAGGGTGAATACTCTTTTTCCTCCCTCCTCGAATTCCTGTCGAACGGGAAACCGTTCGAACAGCTGAAGGGTATTTCCTGCAAACAGAATGGTGAGATCAGGAGGGCCCCCGACGATCCGTTCATAAGCGACCTGGATTCCATCCCCTTTCCGGCGCGCGAGTTGCTGCCACTTCGAATGTACAATGAAAAAATGAACGGCCGTCTCACCACGACGCTGATAACGTCGCGGGGCTGCCCATTCAAATGTGATTTTTGCTCCTCGTCCCAGTTCTTCGGTGTTAAGTGGCGTGCACGCACTGTCGGAAATATCATCGAGGAGATAGAGCTCCTGCATGACAGGTACGGCTATCGGGCCCTGTCATTCGTCGAGGACAATTTCACGCTGGATCCGGATCGAGCCGTCGGCCTATCGGAGGCGATGATACGGAAGGGGTGGAATTTGCTGTGGGGGGCCTGGTCGCGCGTCGATTCGATAGTCCGCAATCCGCGCATGATCGAGACGATGGCCAGGGCCGGATTCAGGTGGACATTTCTCGGATTCGAGAGCGGCAACCAGCAGGTGCTCGATGGGTACGGGAAGAAGGCGGTCGTTCAGGATGCCCTGAAGGCGATGCGTATTCTCGATGACAATGGTGTCGGTGTGACGGGGAGCTTTATCCTCGGGGCCCTCGATGAAACGAAGGCCATGATGGAGAACACCATCAACTTCGCCAATCGCCTCGACCCGTGCCGCGCGCAATTTTCCATTCTTACGCCCTACCCCGGCACCAAGCTCTACGAGAGGGTGAAAGACCGGCTGCTGACGCGTAACTGGGGGATGTACAACGGGGCCTATCCGACGATACGGCTCGATCATGTATCCCCCGGGGAGATGAGAAGGCAGGTCCTCATGGCCTATTATTCATTTTACAGCCGCCCCAAAAAGTTGATCCCGAACATCAAGTATCTGTTCAGGGCGTTTCCGAGCCTGCTCAGGATGGCGGCTGCGAAGTTGTTTTTCATCAAAGACCGCAAGTTTGCTCGCGGGTGACTATAATTGTATGTGTAAGGCCTTATGCAACACGCACCGACTTCGGAGGCCCGGCTGTCGCGAATGACTGGCATATTCCCGGCATGTCAATATCCCTTGTTAGGGATAGGGATATCGTATGGTACCAAGGGCTGGGTGTGAAAAACGTTCTAACGTGCCTCCCCGTTTTTCTTCGGAAGAAGTTTCTCTACGATTTCATCATAATATGGCTTCTCTTTCAGACTTGCATGAGAACCCGGGAAGCAGATAACCGTAAGAGATGCTTCCGGATATTCGAATTTTTTCAGAATTACTGCACACCGCTGGTCATTTGGCAGTCGCGTGTTGTCAATCATTGGAAAATCGAAGGGGCCAACCCAGAACTTGGCTTCTATGAAATTAACATTTTCTCCCTCAGGAAACTCATCAAAATCTAAGCCCTCCTCAGCAATGTCGGTCTCAGTAGAATCACCAACAGCAAAATCGTTATCGGGAAACTCATCAAACTCATCTTCATTATCCACGTCCGATAGCTCCTCTGCATCAGTGGAATCGCTGATTATCGTAACGCTTTGGTCAAACTCGTCGTCCTCGAACTCCCCGGCAGGGGTCCGTATCTCCAATCGCACCTTTATCTCTTTCAAGGTTGTGTCAGCATCCAACACTATTAACCTATAACTTCTTCTAATAGTATCTTCCGCGGCTGCTACTTGAAGGTCGAATTTTTCTTGGCATATTATAAGAGTATCTGATACATGAGCAATATCTTCCCGAAGAAGCGGACTTCTGGTTTCGCTGAAGTCAATCTCTATATCCTGTTTTTCACCCGCTCCCTCCAGGACGGCAACCTGCTTGCCCGTTATCTCTTTTGCAACCTTGTGCACACGATCTCTGTAACTTTTCCTGGCCGTTTCCGTGATATCTTCATTTTCTATTTGCTGACTCAGGTGGATAAAAAGGGGCATCAGATTGAGACATTCATGGAAATTGTAGGCGAGCAGCTCCAACTGCAGCACCCGTTCGTCCAGCTTGGCTGTTTCAGGCTTGAGAAACGTGCCGATTATCGAGGTGAACATATCCTTCCGAAGGGCGCTTTCTGCTTGCTCTCGATTGCTGATCAACTCTGTATAGAGCCGCATTCTTGTCTCACTGTCCTGTCTATGGTTCAGATAACTGGAACCAAAGTACCCAATGCCGGCTACCGCCAACGCAGCCAGCAAACCACCCATGGGACGAAGAATAATACTCGCCTTGTCCCACCTGTCCTTTTGATTATTTTCCATTTCTACTTTCTTTTTAGATGCCATTTGCCATCCTTACGGTATAAGACCAAGTCGTATCGGACAGAGCTTTTATATGAGCGAATTCCGATTGAAGGAGATGACCTGGTCCCTTTTACCGTAAGCGTGCATTTCCCGGTCTCCCTGACGTATATGCTATATGATCCATATCTGTCAGTTTTTGTGGAATAAATCTTATTCTTGATTTCGATTTCTACCGGTACTCCTCTGCCAAGAGATTTGCTTCCCTTTTTAATGTTGCCGTAAATTTCCGCCGCACCGGTAAAAGCGGGAATCATCATTACAAGTAGAAGCAGAATCGTGAGTCTTCTCATATTGACCTCCCCTGTTCATTAACAGGCAATTATTCTGCAACAGAGCCCGTCTGCGAGCATTTTCCAATCATATCTTTGAAGCTCTTGTAGTTTTAACCCCGGATGGTTAATTTATTATAAGAGCTTCGATTTTTCCTGTCAATCATAGACTCATTTCCGAGAAAAGGATAAAACCTGGCCCGCCGGTCTGAACATTTTGCGAGTCCTTAGGGCTACATTTTCCAGGATTCTCTAAATCGTTAAGAGCGTCACCGTTCCGCCATGAATTGCGAGTGCATTCCACAAAGCCGCTCAAGCGATGATATGGAATTAACACCTCTTTAATAGTGGTTCTTCTCCCGATTGGTTGATAGAGAAGCTTCCCGTTCTCTTCCGCCGGACGAATCGTGGATATACATTCGATCATTCCCGGCGTTTGTACTTTTCCATGTGATTTTTGCCGTATTCTT
>CBFCXB010000233.1:0-5066 GCA_965601905.1 uncultured bacterium
GCCGAGAGCGTTACACGCGATCCGTCGATGCCGATGGTGCCGATGACGGGGATCATACCATCGACGGGAAGCATCTCGTAGCGATCGACAATCAGTACCAGGGGGGCGGTAACCGTGCGTTTGATGCGCCCCCACACCCGTATGCGGTGCCCGCCCAGACCGAGGAACTCCCCTTCGAGGGAAATGCTCTCGAGAATCCACGATTCACCATACCCGGTGGTGAGCTGTATTCTCGCCTCAATCGGTGCATCGCGGGTGATCACGACCTCACCGTCGAGAACGAGCGCATCCGGCACCGTCTCACCCGGCGGAGCGGCGGCGCACGAAAGCAGCAGCGGGAGCGCCGCAATGCAGAGATACCTACTGAAGCCGTATAACGACCGCATTCATCCTCCCGTCACCGGCGCATTCCACGGTGAAGTCCAGTGAGGTATACGGAGGAATCGTCACGGCGATAAACTCGGATCCCATTGATTTTACATCACCGGCAAAACTCGATATTGCAGGATACGAACCCTCCGTGATAAAGAGCGGGTCAAATGCGCCTCTGAGATCGATCGAGGCGTAATTGAAGCGGGCATCGCTCGTGATCCCGAGACCGCTCAGATAACAGGCGGCGCTCCAGTCGGCAAAAAGCTCGGTGAACGATTCTCCGCCGGCCTTCCTGATGTTAGCCGTTCCCGTTTCTTTCGACTGCACGATACCTTTGAATATCGATTCCCCGCACCGGTCGCCGAGGTAACGCAGGAAGAGATACGAGGCGCCCCGCTCCTCGAGGTCGTCTCCCCCGTAGATGAGCGTCACATCCCCCGGGTCCGCGAGAAAGAGATTCGCGCGCTTGACATTGCTTTCGTAATGCCCGTTGAGATCCTCCGCGATATGGGAAAGCCCCTCGTCGATCCAGAGCTCCTCCATGTAGTTCGGCAGGTATCCCTGACCGTACACGATAACCCGATAGTTGAACATTATCATGTGCTGGAATTCGTGCGCCAGGGTCCCCCGTATCACCTCGAGGGTGTACTCCTTCGGGAATTCGTTGCCGTAGTGATTCGTCGGATCCGGGACCATTGTATAGAATATCTCCATTGCGTTGGTCACCCCCGGATCAACATAGTCGGGGAGCAGATCGATGGGATTGAAGAATCCCGAGATGAATCCCTCGGTCGATGCGGTCCCCGGATCGGTCATCTCGTTCACAACCGGCGTGAGCAGTATCGCAACTTTGACGTCGGCGTTCATGTCAGACTCCGAGCCGAAGTATGTGCGGTTCGTCGCGTATATCTCCTCGTCGAAGCTGTGCCCGAGGTCGATCGCCTCCTGATCGGTGATGCAGCTCGCGTAGGTGGACTGATCGACATACAACAGCGTATGTGCGCCGTTGAACTTCAGGCCGGCCGTGACCGTGGTGTAATTGTTTGGATCGGTCACATACCCTACAGGATCGACAATGACATCGAACGTAACGGTCTGGGGAGGGGCACCCGGTCCCGTGACACTCGCGCGGATTGGCCCGTCCCGTTTTGCGACATTGCGCTCGAGTGCGATCTCCTCGAGAATGCCGCGCACCTCCTCGCGCATTCGCCTCTCGAAGGTGCGATACCGCGCACCGCTGTTGGGGAGCAGCATCCCGTCGCGTGCCTGACCGGCGGTCCCGACCGCCTCTACCACCGTATGGCCACCCACCGCCGACTCACTTGCCGTAGCCGGTCCGCTCTCCTCCGCCGACCCACTCTCCTCCACCGGCCCGCGCTCCGCCGACCCACTCTCCGTTACATATTCGGGTGTTTCCTCGGCGTCTACTGTATACCAGTAGTTCGTGGTCTGCGATGGGGGCACTGCGCTGTTGAAAAGCACGAGAAGGTATTCTTCACTGTCAGAATCCGTCACAAGGGTGAACTCGTAGCTCGTCGCGGCGCAGTATGCCTTGCCCACATCACCGGGCTGCAGTCTCACCACGAACTGCTCCTCATTCGAAGGGAACGGCGGCGGAAGATACCCCATGGGACTGACGCCCACTATGGGATCGAGGCTTTCGACACGCACCGCATTGGAGAAAGCTCCATCGGGTACGAGACCCATCAACCGGCTGGAAGAAGCCGATATCGGCGTCGCGTACCGGCTGTCCCCCTCTGACGAAAAAGCCGTCGGGGAAAAAGCGAGCCGGATCATTGCGGGATCGGTGCTGAAATTCGATCCGGTCACCGTGATGGTATCACCCATGCTGGCATAATTGGGCGAGACCGAATCGAGTATCGGCGGATCGTTGGACAGTGGAGTTTTATCGTCACTACATCCCGCCGCGAATAACATCAGTGAAATCGTTACTATCGCGGCGATTACCGATTCCAACATTGCGTACCGTTGCCATCGCTCATTTCTCATTACCACACCTGTACTTTCAACAAGCCCGTAGCCGGGTCGTCCGTTACCCTCGACGTATATATGCCGCTCGTGCGGCGGAACTGTATCTATATACGTATATACGCCCCTCGACAATCTAACCTGCATTAAGATACCAAATAGCCGCCTGTCTTTCAAACACTCCCGGCTTTTAAAAGAGACCGGCACGGACGAACCAAGGCATATATCTTGCACCTCATTACATATCAGCCAGTATTTAAAGACGTTCGAAGAAGTTGTATTACAAACGAATGGCGATGTCGCTCGAACTGTATCTCATAGACTGCGATAGACAATCGCGCGAAGCGCTTGTGCGGGATTGCAAGGAGGCCGGCTGGAGATCTGCGGTGTTTCCCTCCGTCGATGATCTTCGCACCTCAGGCGATAGTGACACGGTTCCCCTCATCATTATATCCGTCCCGCCCGAATGGGCCGACGACAATTGCGAACCCTGGATCTCCCGGTTTCGCCAGTGGCATGAGCAGAATGCACAGACACAGCTTCTTCTCCTGCTTCCCCGGGATTTTTCTGCCGGTGACCGCCTGGCCCTTGATCTGAGTGCCCGGCATATTCTCTACAAACCGTATCACCTGGAAGATCTCTCGCAGATACTTGCCCGTATCGCCGAGGGCGTCGGTAAGCGCCGGAGAATGGACGCATTGAACAGGAGGCTGCACAAGCCGCACGGCTTCGAGGAGATCATCTGGACCAGCGATAAGATGCGTGCCGTGCTGGATCTGGCCGAGAGGGTCGCGGGGAGCGACTGCACCTCGACAATGATCACCGGTGAATGCGGGACCGGCAAGGGAGCGCTGGCCAGGGCGATCCACGAAGCGAGCGACAGGCACGACGGCCCATTCATCGAAGTGAATTGCGCGGCGATTCCCCACAGTCTTCTCGAGAGCGAGTTCTTCGGTCACGAGAAGGGCGCCTTCACCGACGCCAAGGACCAGAAGATGGGGCTGTTCGAGTGCGCCAATGGTGGAACGATATTTCTCGACGAGGTCGGAGAGATCGATTACTCGCTCCAGGCGAAGTTGCTCAAGTTCCTCGATTCAAGGGTGATCCGCAGAATCAGCGGCACCCGGTTCCTGCCGGTGGACGTACGGGTAATCTCCGCCACGAACCGGGATTTAAAACGCGATATCGAGCACAAACGCTTCAGGGAGGATCTATTTTACCGTTTAAATGTCGTGGAGATACCTCTTCCCCCCCTCCGTGAACGTCTCGAGGATATCCGGCCCATCGCGGAATCGTATGTCCAAAAGTACGCAGCGCGCCTGAACAAGGGACAAATAGACCTGACCTGTGAGGCAATGGATGCGCTCGAGATATACAACTGGCCGGGAAATGTACGAGAACTCATCAATATTATAGAAAGGGCAGTACTCCTGAACACCACCGGTGCGATCAAACCGGACGATCTTCCCTTCGAAGTGAAACAGGCGGTACCGATCGTCAACGTCGAGAAAGAACAGGGCACAATACGGGTCACATTGCCCCCTGAAGGTGTGTCGCTGGGCGAGGTCGAACGGGCCACGATACTCGCCGCGCTGGCGAGAACCGGGGGAAATATCGCCCGCGCGGCCCGTATTCTTGAGATAGGAAGAGGAACTCTGCGGTACAAGATGAAAAAACTCGAAATCGATTCCGAAGAAATGAAGAAAAAAATCAAAAACGGCCAATATGAGCCAGTTTGTACAATCGGTTAGAAAATAAGCTGTTAGACAACAGTCTATGCCGATTCCAGTTTTTTATCCCCATTCATTACGAAAAATTTCCTAATCCGGTCCAATCCGCCGGCGCGCCCATTCCGCATGATCATAAAATTTCGATCGAATGGGATCGGGCGGACGATTCCGCATGCCCCCCAGTAACTTGCAATATTACAGACTGTTACAAATTGCCGGCGATGTCCGGTTTCCATTCGACCCTGCCTGCCGGGGCCTGTGAGCGAGATCAAAAGCCCACTGGATCGGCCCATGGTACCCCCCTTGCCTATTGCCAGATTGAGTTCGAGAGGAAATACGGGATCCAAACCTGAGGAGGTAGGGTAGAATGAGAGGACGAACAAAAGCCAATAAGATCCTTACCGCAATCACCTTCCTCACTGTACTGGCTGCCATGGGCTGTGGAACCAACTCTCCTGTTTCCCCCACGCAGGACATTACCATGCCCGGTGTCGAAAACCCCCAGTTCGTCCGAATTCTGCCCGCCTCCGAAGGTTCGGACAGAGCGATATTCGGCTCGAATAGTTCGAGCGCCGCGCAGGTCGTATCCGCAGAAGAGGGAGGAGTCGTGACGAACGGGATATACAGTGTCTACTTCCCTCCCGGCGCGCTCGATGAAGACACGGAAATCACCATAGAGATGCCCCAGTATCCCTATGCCGTCGTCAGGCTCGGCCCCCACGGGATCCAGTTCAACAAGGAAGTCATCATGTCCCTCGACATGGACAAGATCGACTCGGATGCCGCGGAGTTCAGAGTTCTGTGGTACAACGAGGACGCTGGGGTGTGGGAAGATATCGGCGGCTACATGGAAGACGGAGCCGTCAAGGCCAGGCTGAAGCACTTTAGTGAGTATGGGAGTGATCCAGATGTAAGGATGGGAATATAATTATTACCAATATTGCCCCCTCTTTCGCCTGAAAGAGGGGGTTTTTT
>CBFCXB010000234.1:0-5056 GCA_965601905.1 uncultured bacterium
AGAACGGGTATCGCCCGATCCCCCGGCGCGAGCCGCGTTGAACACGTACCACCTATGATGCAGGGTATCACCGTTGCCGCTGGCGGGCGGACGCACCGTGTCGTCGCCGCATCCGTATATGGACAGGAGCAGGGCGGAAGAGAGGACGAGAGTGGTTATTATTCGCGATATTCCGATCATACGATTCGAGAAACGTGCACTGCTGCCTTGCATGTTGAATATAGTACGGAGAGCGGCGCGATCTCAAGCGCCTGCATCACCTGCGGTGATTGTTTCACGGGTTACAGCACCCACGCGTACCCGATCTTCGCGAAGAACGTACGGTCGGTCTGTGTGATGTTGACGTCCCGGTAGCCGAAGTGGTTGTCGGAGTAGCCGAGGAAGAGGACCGACTGCGGATTGATCTTGTACGAGAAGAGGACCTGATTGAAGAGGTGCCGCTCCTCCGGATCGACCTCGTCTACGTACAGTGACTCGTGCCGGTCGTAGTCGATGTACTGCGCGATCGTCCGGATGAACATCCGCCGCGAGAGCTGGTAGACGAAGTGGAGCTGCGCGATATTCGCCGTGTAGAGGCGCCCGGCATCGACGTCGAGGCGCTCCCACGTGTGCTCGAGCTTGACGGAGAGGTGCCGCCCGATCTTGTACTCGATCTCCTGATTCAGGCTCAAAACCTCGCCGAGGCGCGCGTTGGCGTAGTCGATCTGATCGCCGAAGCGGCCTTCCCACTCGAACCAGAGGGAGCCGATCGGCTTGATATATGTGCAGAACGCTATGTACTCGAAGCTGAATTCCCTGCCGTCGTATCCCCTCGTGCCATTGAGCGAGCTCCAGAAGTGCACCCCCGACTCGAGCGGTCCGTTGTAATCACCCCAGATGGTGAACGCCCGGTGCAGCATGGCGCCGTCTATCTCCATTTCCGTATCGTATCCGGCGCCGATGTTGAGCATCGTGTACCAGTTCTTCGCGTCGCTTTCCCAGGTGCGCCCCCAGCCGATATCGAGATACCGGGTGCCGACGCTCGGGATGAATCCGAGGTCGGCGCGGAGCTTCCTGCCCTTCTCGTAGTACCGGGCGTACCAGTCCCACGTTTTCGTATCGTGGATATAGAAGGCCTCCATTCCGCCGCCGGTGAAGTCGCCTTCCGGTTGTCCGTAATTCTCCACGATGCTGTCCGGGTAGCTCGTGTTGGAGCCGAGGAACTGGAAGCGCAGCTGGTCTTTTTTGGTGAACTTCAATATGCCATCGACGCCTGCCACCCGGTTGTGATACCCGTCGAGTTCGCGGTCGGTGAGAATGACGCCGACGGTCGACGACGAGAAGATATCGCGCCGGTACCGCAGCACCGACCCGATGCTCTTCCTGTACATCGTCTCCGAGTCGGAGCCCTGGCTCCCCGGCAGGAGCAGGTTCGTGATCTTGTCCTGCACCGTGTAGTAACCGATCGCGTTCCTTCCCTCCTTGCCGGTCAGCTTGATCCCCCAGTCCGGTTCGGCGAGGGTCCGGGTGTGGACGACATCGAGAGGCGAGTTGAACAACTCCGATCCCTCGAGGAAGAACGGGCGCTTCTCCGGGTAGAAGAGGGCGAAGTTGGTGTTGATGTCGAGTTGGGCGACATCCGCCTCGACCTGCGAGAAGTCGGGGTTGGCCGTCGCGTTGAGGTTCAGATTGGGCGTGATCCCCCAGCGGGCCGTCAATCCGAATTCGTTGTTCTTGTCCCTGTCCTGGAAATCCCCTTCCGTGCCGTCCCCGCGCTCCTGCGAGTAGAGTGAATTGAACGTGGGATCGAGCTCGACGTTCCGTCCCGGCGTCGCGCCGGCGAATCCGATCAGCCGCTCCGCCTGGCAGAGGTAGCAGTTGTTGCTCCGGTCGCGCGGGAAGAGCCCGATGTGGTGGCGGACAGTGCGGGGGTAGCTCCGCACCGCGTCGAAGTTCCATACCTGGTCCCCATCGGACCGCTGGAACCGCATCGAGCTGAACGGGATCGCCATCTCCACGGTGTATCCGTCGTGGTTTATTCTGCCCGCCGAATCCCAGATGACGTCCCATGAATCACCCTCGCAGTCGGGGCACTCGATCATATCTCCCTGGATGCCGAGCGGATTGCAGAAGAAATCGAACATCCGCCGCTTGTCGTCGAATGTGTCGATCACGAGCGCCACCCAATCATCGTCGTACATCCGGTCGCGGTCGCAGATGCTCGCGCGGATCTTGTGCGGCTCGGAATCGTATGCCCTGAAGGCGGCGTAGAGATGCGAATCGCTGTACGCGAGGAGCACCTCGGTGCGCACCGGCGGCTCCACGTTCTCTCCGGGCCGGACCTCGTACTTCAATTCGAGTGTCAGCGCCCGGTTCCAGATCTCCTCGTCGAGCACGCCGTCCACCTCGACGGTCGATTCGATCCTGGGAACGCGGTGGGGGATACCCGTGTGATTTGACGCGGGGGGAGCGGGAAGCGTGTTTCCGGGAGTCGTGATTGCCGTGATAATAACGAAGCATGCGGCGATGGTAGTATGTTTCATCGGGGCTGCTCCGTTTAACGATGGGGGGGTGGGGCCCCACGAGTTCTCTTTACTTATTGATACGTATCAAGGCGGGGGGAGGTTCCAAGAAAAATTAATTCGTTCCGGTGTTTTGAAACGGCAGCAGGCGATCTCTATCAATCGTCCTCGTCGATAAACTCGATTGCGGGGGCGCTTCCGCTGAGGGTGCCGATCAACCACCGCGCCGACTCGATGAGGTTGCTCTCGGGGTACTGGATGAGCAGGTCCTCCAGCGCATTTTGCGCCTTCAGCGTATCCTGCAGCTCTTCCGCATAGATGAATCCGATCATGTAGAGTGCCTGCGGCGCTAACTGGCCATCGGGGTAGCCGCTCAGGATCTCGCGGTAGAGTTTTATCTTTTCCTCTGGCGCCGTCTGTTCCATGGCCCGCTCCCACAGCTTCCGGGAAGGTCCCTGGTCGACGCCGATGATTTGTGTTTGAATCTTCTGAAGTACCGGCTTCCTCCGGGTCGACTGTTTTTCGTACAGCCTGACCTCCGTATTGAAGAAGTGTACTTTTTCAGCCTGATCGAAGCCTTCCGTTCGCAAACTGTAGTGCTGCTGCTTTTCTCTGCCGCCCACACGCAGATACCATATGCATTCGGCATGCCGGGCATCTATCATATTTTTCACCACCTCCCAGTCACCTCCCGATCGAAAGTGAACATCGACCCGCTTTTTCGACCCGAGACGATCGAAGTAGTAGTCGAAGTATCCGTCCTGATACGTGTTGGCCACGATCACCGGGCAATGATCGATCCGGCTGTCTTCCAGGAGGTATTGCACGACCGCCCTGAAATTGTCCTTGGTGGTTCTCGAGTAATAATCCATGGGGAGCAGGAGATGGTACATAAGCAGGGCCGCGGTGAGACATATCATGATGGTGTGCATGAATGATCTGACCGGCACCCGTATCACGGCGCGCGCGAGAAGCAGGCAGGCGGGCGGGAGCGAGATGATGAGGTTGCGAACCGACAGGATCGGCGTCGAGTATATCGATTTGAAATAGACGCCGGCGAAGGGAACGACGAGCCAGAGAAGCAGCACGGCGCCCGGAGAGGATAGTATCCGCTTTGCGTTACCCCGGGTGGGCTCGATGGCGAATTCGCCGTACGTGCGTGCGAGCAGTAGGGACAGCGCTGCAAGAGCCACGTTCCTGACCGTCGTCGAATCGTTGAGTATGAATTTCAGAAATTCGAAGAATGAATGCACGAATCCGCCGCGCGGCGTTTCGATCCAGATCGATCCCATTGCGAGGTGCTCGCGCATGATGGGGAGCCAGGGGAGGCAGACAACGGCGATCGCCGCATACACGATGAGAACGGTGAAAAACGTCTTCCGCCCGCGGATGAATAGAATAATGGTAAATATACCCTGAAGCGCGATCATGTACGTTCCGAAATAATGTGTGTACGCGCATACCGCCGCTGTGACCGCGTACGCGATGAGGGGACCGCGCCGGGTGCTGCCGCCTTTCAGCGTATCGACCATCAGCATCCAACAGTACGACGAGAGCAGCGTGAAAAACAGCAGCATCGCGTATGACCTGGCGTCCTGGCTGTAAAAGATGGGGCACCAGAGGACGGCCATCAGGGCGGACGAGAGGATCGCCTCCCGGTACGTGTAGAGCTTGAGACCGATGAGAAATATGACGAGTATCGAGAGCACGCCGAAGAGCGCGGAGGGAAATCGCAGCACCATCTCCGAGTCACCGAATATCTTTTCGACGAAAAATAGTAGGATCTGGTATCCGGGCGGGTGCACATCGGGCCGCACGCCCTCGTTGATCACGGTGGTGAGATCATCATAGCTGCTTCGCTTCCAGCTCGACAGCTCGTCGTTCGAGAGGGACTGATATTCGATCCCGTAGAAGCGGAGAAATGCGCCGAGGATCAGGATGACGAGGAGTGGAATCAGAATCTTTTTCTCATGGAGGGCGGCTTTGAGTTCATTCATGGGACTCTCTCGATTTTTATCTCTACGTAAGCAATACGCAATCGCTCCGTTCCAGAGTATCAGACGGCGGGCTGAAATTGGAAGCGGTTTCGTCGCGATCACCGTGTTTCCCGGCCGCGCAAGTGTCTTTATAGCAAGTCGATATTGACCCGAATGCCGTGTTCACGTATACTGTAAATCTTGATGGATGCAGTGGGTTTTCAAAGTCGAGACGAACAATCCCGCGGAGCGTTTCGACGTGTCGGCTCCGCAGCAATGCAAGAAGGAGACGCATCCGGGCGTTCAGGTGACAAAGGGGATCTTCGACGTGATGCCGGGATCTGTCATGAAGCTCGATATTCCGTTCGACGCCCGCTACTACCTCGGTATCTCCGTCCGCCCGCCGGACGAAACCCGGATTTAGCGATAGCAACTCTATAATGGCCAAGAAAATGAAGAGTACATCGGAGAACCGTCGATACTTGCGGGATGCATATGTTTATATTCTGCTCGCCGCAACGAGTATCCTCGTGAGGATCCCGTTTCTGGGGTCATTCGATCTCGTCTCGTACGACGGAA
>CBFCXB010000235.1:0-5050 GCA_965601905.1 uncultured bacterium
ATGAGACGGAACCGAACAGGATGACCGCCAGGGTGAACATGGCGACCGTGACACGGCGCTTGATGGAGAGTTCGATGATCTTCATTGTATCATTGGTCCTCTACTTGGTGACGATCTCGACGCCGATGCTGTCCTTGAGACTTCCCTTCCCGGTCGTGACGACGGTGTCGCCGGCCGCTAGCCCTTCGAGAATCTCGACATGCGTCGTGTTGGTGTATCCAATGATTATGTTGCGTCTGATGGCGAGGCTGTCCTGCACGACGAATACCGATGCCTCGCGATCCTCGGCGATGATTGCATCCTTGGGGGCCTTGACGATGTTCTCGTGCACGTCGTAAATTATCTTGATCCGCGCGAACATGCCGGGTCTGAGGAGTCCGGAATCGTCGCGCGTCTCTATGGTGACCTTGACCGTTCCGGTTCCCGGATCCACGACGGGGCTCATCCGTTTGATCCGGCCGGCAAACAACTCGTTTTCGACGGCGTCGACGGTGAGATGTGCCTTGAGACCCTCGCCGAGGCGTCTCAGCTGACCTTCCGGTACGTGAAGCACCGCGATCAGCGGATTGAGACCGGTGACGTGAAACACCGATTGGTTGGGAAGTATCATGTTCCCCAACTTGATGAGACGCTCGGAGATCACACCGCTGATCGGCGTGCGGATCGAAGCGTATTTCAGGTTCAACTCGGCGAGCTCGTAGGCCGCCTTCTGCTGTTCGTACTCGTACTGCGACTGCTGGAACACCTCGGTGCTGACGAGCTGCTTGGCGAAGAGGTCTTGTTGCGCCGGTAATTGCTCTCGAGCCTGTTCAGACTGGCCCGGGCCTGCGCCAGCTCGACCGATATCTTCTCATCGTCGAGTTTCGCGAGAACCTGCCCCGCACTGACCGTTTCACCCTCCTCGACGAGGATCTCCTCGACAACGCCTCCGACCTTGGCGACGACTCCGGTTTCCTCCTCCGCCTCTATCGTCGCCGTACCGGTCAGGTAGGCGGCGATATCGCCCTGAATCACCGCGCCGACCTCCACCGGTATGACCACCTTCTCGTCCTTTTTACTGTTGGAATTCGCCTTCGATTTACCGCCGCATCCCCACTGCAGCGCCGCGATCAACAGAAGAAATACGAGCAATACAGATCCCCTCATTCGTTTCATCTCGACATCTCCTTGATTTTCAACTTATTGCACGCACATTTTCATTACGAGGTCGCGCAGTAAAATGTTGCAGGATTTGAAGCTGTCAGATAGATCCGGGGGTGTGCTGTGGGCCGGGGGGCGGCGTTCTCGAGATGCGCGTACCGACTTGTTCAGTTGCCGCCCCCCTTCTTTTGTTCCGTTTGGTATCGCCACCACATCGAACGTCCGGCGCCGGCGGTGACGGTGAACGGTGCGATCGGCATACGGAATGATTCGCAGAAATGCTGTATCGTTCACTCTTTTTCAACAACGGCATCACCTCTATGCCCTTTCTTTGCGCAGTGGAATTCTACGGTGCATCCGTTTTCCGCTTGCCCGTTTTCCTTGCTCCGCGATTGCTGCAATTTCTTGATTGTTTGCCGCATCCAGTGGGCCTGCTCGGCGTGGCGGATATAGGCGCCGGTGTTCTCGGCGAAGACCTGCAGCGCGCCGAGATCCTCTTTGTCGTACTGGATGTCCGGGGATGTGGAGCTGACGTTGATGACGCCTACCAGTTCTCCCCTCAGCGTGATCGGCACCACCATGGCGGAGGTGATGGTCGCATCGTGCAGTTCGAGCTCGGGGTATCGCTCCGAGTCGTCGTCATCCCCGAGAAGGAGCGCTTCACCCCGCTCCGCGGCCCAACCCGCGATACCCTCTCCGAGAGGCAGGCGGGAGTCTATGATGGCCTCGCCGAGGAGTCCGCTTACCGCGCGGAGAATCAGCTCCTTCGTCTCCGGTTCGTACAGCATCAGCGACGCTCGATGACAGTTGAACGCCTCGACGCACATGTTGGTGATGCAGTTGAATACGGTCGGCAGGTCCGTCTCCTCGGCAAGCGTGCGTCCCAGTTTGATGAGCGCATAGAGCCGTTCTACGTACCGATGCATGCGCCTGTCCGATTCCTCCAGGAGCTGCTGCATGCGGCGGTTCACGTGCAGCGTGTGCCGCTGCTGCTGCGTCAGGTAGAGGACAAAGGCGAATACCGTTACGGAAAGACCGACGATCAATATCAGGTCCGTCTTGATCCAGGGCCAAGGTTTCACGATACGCTCGTTGATGAGCGAAGGCAGCGCCGTGCCCGGTCCGAGTGTTGTGAGGATGAGCACACCGGCGAGAAGGAAACAGTTCCGCCAGGTGAGACGGTAGAGACGGGTTTTTTCATGTGGTTCTCTCTGTTCGAAATGGCGTTCGATCTTATTTCTCATTCCCCATATTAATTTCATGGTTCATGCTCCTGCTTTAAATTGTTTGTTGATAGGAGGTGATTCGCAATGAAGATACCAAACCGGGAACAATTGTCGGGGGGACGCACGACCTAGAATGGGGACGGCGAAAAGAGTGGGACTTTATCATCAAAAAAATCTGCGAAAACGGGACTTTGGAATGCGTGTAAACCCCCTAAAAAATTTTTTACAGGGGTCAAATAAATATTTCACCGAAGCCGTAATGCCAGTAATTATAATAAATTATATCGGCGGTGCGCCGCGGCGCCGTCCGGGCCTCGATTTTTGATATAAAAATGTACAGCCGGACGGCGGATGCAGCCGTACCGCACGGCAATGCCGTCCGGCCGGTGGCAGCATATCAGGCGAACTGCACGATTATTATCCATTGCATGCCGGCTGTGTGTCGGGCTCATGCCGTTGCGGCCGCCGCGGTGGTGTGGTATGCTCGGGCCTCGTGAATGTACGCAGGATTGTTGAGGAACCACGAGGGGGGTCATGGATCGGATTGCCGACCGCCGGGGCCTGATGATACTGCTGGCGCTCGTGGCGCTCGCCGCGGCGCTGCGTCTCTACGGCATCGGGTGGGGACTCCCCGAGGCCTACGAGGAGGCCGCGCCGTTCCACAAGGCATGGAACATTTGGGGCTGGGGGCCGCACAAGAAATTCGATCTTAATCCGCATTTTTTCTTCTACCCGAGCCTTACGATCTATCTCCAGTTCGTCGGACAGGGGATCCTGTACCTCGGCATGCGGCTCTTCGGGGCGATCGCCTCGACAGGCGATTTCCAGGTGCTGCATATCGTGGAGAGGACGCCGCTCTTCATAACGGGACGCCTGATAACGGCGCTGTTCGGTATCGCCGCCGTTGCCTACGTGTACCGGCTGGGGCGCAGGATCGCGGGACTCTGGATGGCGGTGCCGGCCGCGTTTCTCCTCGCGGTCAACACGCTGCATATTTCCAAATCCCAGGTGATCGAGGTGGATGTTCCCCTGACCTTTTTCGCGGTGCTGACACTGTGGTTCGCCGTTCTTCTCATGGAGAATCCCACGAGGCGGAACTACATACTGACGGGTGTGTCGCTGGGGCTGGCGACCTCGTCGAAATACCCCGGCGCCATCCTCGGGCTCACATTGATCACGGCGCACCTGCTCGCACGGTATGGGCGGGTTCGTCCCGCGAGCGGGAGGGCGCCATCGAGGGGAGCTGGACCGTCATGGAGGCTCCTCGCCCTGTCGATCGCGGTCGCCGCCGGGGCGTTTCTCGTGACGTCCCCCTTCGTCCTGCTCGATCTGCCCACCTTCTTGCAGCACTTCTCATGGGAGCGTATGCACATGGCCGTCGGGCATTTCGGGCTGGATGAATCGGTGACGCGGGCGTTCTATCTCGGCGCATTCGCGAAGAGAATTCTGGGCTGGCCGCTTACCATTCTCGCCTTCGGCGGGCTCGTGTACCTCGCTGCGTACCGTAGGAGGCGCTGGGCGCTTGTTCTCGCGGCATTCTTCGTTCCAGTCCTCATCGCCATCTCGAACTTCTCGATGCGGGTCGATCGGTACGCCATGCCGCTCATCCCGGTGGCGCTGCTGTTTGCGGGGGGGCTGATCGCCGAGCTCGCTGACCTTCACCGGTTGAAACGCCTGCCCGCGGCGTGGCGTTTTTCGGGCGCCGCGATCGTGGTGCTGCTCGCCGCCGCGCCGATATTCGCCTCCTTTCCCGGCCACTTCGAGCGGATGGGGAAGGACACACGCACCATGGCGCGGGAATGGATAGAGAAGAATATACCGGCGGGTTCGTTCATCGCGGCGGAGGTGTACGGCCCAGAGCTCTTCGGTCCGCATATCCTGACCCTGCTCGAAGAGGATGTGCGCAATCGTGTGCTTGAGCTGAAAAGGGGCACGCCCAACTACGCCGTCCAGCCGATCCCGTTGTTCTCGACGTTGCCGGAACGCTCGGGTCCTTTCTACGATCTATCAATGTACGAGGTGGCCGATATCGTCATTACGAGCAGCTGGGTGCGGTACCGCTACGGGCAGGATCCGGTGCGCTACGGGCGGCAGGTTGCATTCTACGCGGAACTGGAGCGGGAGTTCGAACGGATGCGGGAATTCCTGCCCCACGGGAGGCCGGGGCCGACGATCACGGTTTACCGCAATCCCAATAACCGTGTGCCGTTCGGCGGGCGTGACGCCGTGCAACCCCCGCGCCCGCTCGTGGGGGTAAGCGAGGCCGGCTCGGGGGGCGAGGATCTCTTCTACAAGAATCTCGGCGTTAACTACGAGGTGTTCGGCCATTACGAGGAGGCGCTCGCCTCCTACGATCTCGCGTTCCGGTATCCGATCATACGCACGGAGGTGCGCAACCTGCTCGTCGTGCGGAAGACACTGTGCCTGCTGGCCCTCGGCCGGCCGCAGGAAGCCGCCGATTTCCTGAGCACGGCGGTCTCCGAGGCTCGTACCCCCGCCGCCAGGGAGTACTTCAGCCGCATGCGGCGGCAGATCCTGGGACGGATGTAGCCCCGCCGGCCGTGATGGTCGGCGGGGTGCAGAGGCGATTCCTGGCACGGATGCGGCAGCGCCGGCCGTAATACCCCACGGGGCGCGGGGGCGATTCCACGAGCGACATACCGATCAACAAAAAGCTTTTACCG
>CBFCXB010000236.1:0-5039 GCA_965601905.1 uncultured bacterium
GCCAAGCGGAAGACGAAGGCCAAGGCCAAACGGAAGGTCAAGGCCAAGCGGAAGACGAAGGCCAAGGCCAAGCGGAAGACGAAGGCCAGAAGAAAAAAGTAGTAATAGCAACGTCAGAGTAATATCGGTATTGTGCCTGTAAGAAAAACGAGAAGGGGGGACCCTTCTCGTTTTTTATTTTATTGACATTGAAAAATGCGCCGGGAATAATGTCCGGCGTGGTATTTGATCGTGCAGCGACGGACGCATTCGAAGTTCTCATGAAGCAGCAACTACCGATTGGCCTATGCGGGGAGGGTAGACGGTGAGAGAGAATGTACCGAACAAGGTTTTCTTGACTCGGGGCCTGGGGAGACACAAGGAAAAACTCACGAGCTTCGAGCTCGCACTTCGCTCCGCCGATATCGCAAAATTCAATATCGTACAGGTTTCGAGCATTTTTCCTCCCCACTGTGTTCTCATTTCGCGTTCGAGAGGAATCGCAATGTTGCAGTCCGGAGAGGTCATCCACTGTGTGCTGAGTAGCAACAGCACAAACGAGCAGAACCGCCTCATCGGTTGCGCGATCGGTGTGGCGATTCCGAAAGACCGGAGCAAGTATGGGTATATATCCGAGCATCACGATTTTGGCAAGAAACAGAAAGCGCTCGGTGATTACACCGAGGATCTCGCTGCCACCATGCTTGCCTCTACACTCGGAATCGAGATCGATCTCTCGAAGGCCTGGGACGAGCGCAAGCAGGAATTCAAGATCGGTGGGCAGATCGTGAGAACGACGAACATCACGCAGACCGCCCTGGGAAAGGAGGGGCTGTGGACAACGGTGGTTGCCGCAGCCGTTTTCTGCAGCTACAAGAATGATTAGATGAACGGATCCTATGAACTTTCTCGGATTGGATGAATATGGAACGGGCAGGGGCCGCATATATGTGGTCCCTGTTCCTCTTGAATGGAGCACGTCGTATCGGTCGGGCACCGCGCATGCCCCAGAGGCCATTATCGCGGCGTCGAACCAGATCGAGTTGTACAATGCACCGCTTGATCTAGATCTCGAGCATGCCGGTATCGTGACGCTGCGCCCTGATGTCGCGGGCAAGGATGATCTCGTATCGTTCGTCTGCTCTCACAGGGAGACACTGCTGGATTCGTTCGCCTGCTTTATCGGCGGCGAGCACTCGATAACGCCATGGATACTGGAGGGGCTCGCGTGCCATGAGATAGGACTCGTATGGCTCGATGCCCATGCCGATCTCCGCGAGAGTTACCTCGGCGAGAGAGAGAGCCACGCGTGCGCCGCACGAAACGCCCTTCGCTTCGGCCCGATCGTTGAAGTCGGTGTCAGGAGTTACTCGAGGGAGGAGCACGAGTTCCTCTCGCAGAGCGAACAGGTGAAGGTGTTCGGGACGTGGAGCTCCGGGGCGCGGGAAGCGATTGTCAATCTCCCTGACCGGATCTATCTTTCCCTCGATTTCGATTGCATGGATCCGTCGATCCTGCGGGCCGTCGGCACTCCAGAACCCGGCGGCCTGACATGGCGGGAGCTGATGGATCTGCTGAACTTTCTCTTCCAGGAGAAAACCGTGATGGCGATGGACGCGGTAGAGCTTTGTCCGGTCCCGTGTGATGAGACGTCCGACTTCGTTGCGGCGAAAATGATATACGAAGCATTGTCGAGATTTTTGAAAGGGGGTCATCGGCGTGCGTAAAAAATATCTTGCGCATCCAACGAGACCGATCGAATTGCAGCCCGGCATATCGTGCAGCGATCTGTTGGAGGGCCTCGAAGGCTGCAGCTTTCAGGGTAGAATGCTCGCCCAGGCGGCGAAGATCTGGACCGAGGCTCTTGACGAGGATATCAATGTCTGGCTGGGTCTCGCGGGGGCGCTGGTTCCGGCCGGGATGCGAAAGGTGATCACATCCCTCATGGAAAGGGGGCTTGTCGATATAATCGTTTCGACGGGGGCGAACCTGTATCACGACTTTTTCGAAACGGTGGGAGAATACCATTACATCGGAAGCCCGCGTGTCGATGACCGCGATCTTCGCGAGGCGAAGGTCGATCGCATCTACGACACGTTCGCCGACGAGGATATGTTCTTCGAAATCGATCGCCGTATCGGGAAATGGGCTCTGGAGATGCTGGAGAACCGCCCTTACACCACACGGGAATTCCTCAAGCTGCTGGGCGAGGAAGCGGGGAGGCGGTCAAAGGGTGAACAGGGTATTCTCAGCACCGCCGCCCGCCTCGATGTTCCCGTTTATTGCCCCGCAATCGGCGATTCTTCCATAGGGATAGCATTGAGCGAGGCTCCCATCAGGGCACTTTTCGATGTTATCGGCGACGTGGAGGAGACGGCGAGACGGGCCGTACAGAAACCATCGATGGTTATTTATCTCGGCGGTGGCACCCCGAAGAACTTCATCCAGCAGACCGAGGTTACCAATATCGTGCTCAATCGACCGGCGCAGGGTCACAAGTATGCAATCCAGTTTGTCGTGGACGCGCCGCAGTGGGGCGGGCTGAGTGGGTGCACCTTCGAGGAAGCCGTCTCGTGGGGCAAGATTGCGGTCGATGCGCGGAGCATCACCGTGATGTGCGATGCAACCATCGCGCTGCCGATCGTGGCCGCGGCGGTCATATCGCGGCGTGATGGGAAAAAGCGCCCCGGGCGCTAGCGGGGTTCGGTGCACCGGCCGAGTGTGGAAATGCCGCTCATGCGGTGCCGGGCGGCGCGACGATCGTGATGTGGGGAAGGGAGGAAGGGATGATCGCCGAGATCGTTTCGGGTGCGGTGGTGGGGATCGACGGGTTCGCCGTTACGGTCGAGATCGACCTCGCCAAGGGGTTACCCTCGTTCATTATTGTGGGATTGCCGAGCGCGGCAGTACGTGAAAGCCGTGAACGGGTGACGGCGGCGATTCGCAACAACGGGTATATTTTCCCAAACAAGAGGATAACGGTCAATCTCGCTCCCGCCGATATGAGAAAGGAGGGGGCCGCGTTCGATCTGCCGATCGCGATGGGACTTCTTCTGGCGAGTGGACAGATCGAACGCGCGGTCGTCGATCGCGTGATCATCCTCGGTGAACTCGCGCTCGACGGCGGATTGAAACCGGTCCGCGGCGTGCTGCCGGTCGCCTGTTACGCGCGGTGTAACGATTACCGCTATCTCGTCGTCCCTGAAGCGAACGCCGCAGAGGTTTCGGCGGTCAGGGATGTGACCGTCGTGTCGTGCACGCACCTCGCGGATGCCGTCGATTTCCTGCGGGCCGGATCCGTCAGAAAGGTTCACTGTACCCGGCGGGAGGCTCCCGCAGCGCCCTGCGAGCTCGATTACAGGCACGTGCTGGGGCAGCATGTCGCCAAGCGCGCAATGGTCGTTGCCGCGGCGGGCGGTCATCACGTCCTGATGATCGGTCCCCCCGGCTCCGGCAAGACGATGCTCGCAAGGAGGCTGCCGTCGATACTGCCGCCGCTCGGGGAGGATGAAGCCCTGGAGAATGCGAAGATCATGAGCGTCAGGGGGATGATGCAGTGGCAGGGGCTTCCCCGCACCCGCCCGTTCCGGGCGCCGCACCACACGGCGAGCGATGCGGGACTCGTCGGCGGAGGGAGGAGCGCTTCACCGGGAGAGATCACGCTCGCGCACAACGGTGTGCTGTTTCTCGACGAGCTGACCGAATTCCGGCGGAACGTGCTCGAAACCCTGCGGCAGCCGATCGAGGAGGGGAGCATCGTAATCTCGCGGGCCAACGCGAATTGTCGCTACCCGGCGCGGTTTCAGCTCATCGCCGCCATGAATCCGTGCCCCTGCGGTTTCTTCGGGAGCCCCGAAACCGTCTGCACCTGCACCCCGCTGCAACGAAAGCGCTACCTCTCGAGGATATCAGGTCCCCTGATGGACCGGATCGGGATCTACGTTCCCGTTCGGCAGGTCGGCCAACGGTATCTCGAACGGGGCATCGCCGGATCGGAAACGGACTCGGGTCGTATGCGCAAAGAGGTCCTGTGCGCGGTGGCGGCGCAGCGGGACCGGTACCGTGGTATCGATTCGATACGCCGTAATGTCGACGTGTCCGTTTCGCTGCTCGATGAGATGTGCCGGATGAGCAAGGACGCGGAGCGGCTTCTCTCCGATGCGCAGCGCGCGGTTTGTTTCAGTGCGCGGGGTAGAACGCACATCATCCAGGTGGCCCGCACCATAGCGGACCTCGACGGGTGCGGGACGATCGAGGCGAGGCACATCGGGGAAGCGGTCCAGTATCGCGTGCCGAAACATCTTGAGGATTGATGCGCGCGGAGCGGGGATTCTACAGGTGACGGTCGTGAAGGATATCACGCGCGATGATCATCCGCTGGATCTCATTCGTACCCTCGAAGATCCGGTTGATCCTCGAGTCACGGTACATGCGTTCGATCGGGAAGTCCTCGATGAAGCCGTACCCGCCGTAAATCTGCATGGCTTTGTCGACGATCCGGTCGAGCGCCTCGGAGCAGTAGAGTTTCACGATGGATGATTCCCTGACCGTCTTCTTTCCCTGATCGTACAGCCACGCCGTGCGGTACAGGATCGATTCCATATTGTATATTTCGGTTGCCATATCGGCCAGCATCCACTGTATCGCCTGCTGCTGCGATATCTTGCGCCCGAACTGGACACGCTCCTTGGAGTAGTCGGCGCTGAGCTTCAGCGCCTCCTTGGCGGAGCCCAGGGCGGCGGCCCCGAGGCCGAGGCGTCCCGTCTCGAGTACACGCATTCCGACGAGCACACCCCTGCCGATTCGGCCCAGGACATTCTCCTTCGGCACCTTCATATCCTCGAAGATCAGTTCGGCCGTCTCCGAGCCCCTGATTCCCATCTTCTCCTCGATCTTGCCGACGCTGAAACCGGGGAACTCCCTCTCGACTATGAAGGCCGTCACCTTGCCGTCCGCCGGCCCGCCGTCCATTTTCGCGAAGACATTGAAAGTATCGGCGAAACTGCCGTTCGTGATGAATATCTTCCGTCCGTTGATGAGGAAATGATCGTCCTTCTCCT
>CBFCXB010000237.1:0-4992 GCA_965601905.1 uncultured bacterium
CCGGAGAGCATCCGGAACACGTCACCTCCCCCCCTGAAGAGGGGAAGTCCGCCATGGATCGACAGATCCTCGGTGCGGAGCGTCGATTCCGTGTACCGTATATGTATGCGTCGCGCCGGATCGCTCAAATCGAGACGCAGCCCCTGCCCCCTCCCATCGATGAACGGGACATCGTTCGAGACCAGCGGCAGGAGCTTATAGCGTGTCCAAAAGTGTCGTTCCCTGAGAAAAAGCCTCCCTCGAAGGCCACCCTCTAAGAGATCGAAACCGATATGCCCCTGGGCGAGCGCGAATCTGTTGCGGTGCACACCCTCGCGTTCCCGCCGGTACCCGCTCGATCCCTTTAAAAAGATATCGAGGAGGGGGAGCGGTCTCATCTCGAGCATCGAGACCAGCCTGTCGTTGCGATGGGAAAGCTCCTCGGGATCATTCCAGGGGAAAATCACATCATCCCGCGTTACATCGATCAACCCGGTGAAGAGAAGTGTCCAGTCGATAATGGTGGAGTCGGATTGCGCTGCAGCACCAACATTCCACGCGAGAGAGGCAAGTGAGGCGAGCACCACAAGAATAATGCGACACCATCGACCGCGCGTCCTCCCCGCTGCTCTCATCACTCGTTCTCCCCTATGGTACGCCCGATGAGGATTTCGAGCGATACCCAGTACTCAGATCCGTACCGTTCGCTCGAGGAGAAGGCCGCCGTTGCCCGGAACCTGTCGATCAGCACCCGTATTCCACCGGAGGCGCCTCCCCCGGAGAATCCTCCCATCAACTCTACCGGCAACGCCGTCCGTACACTGAATCCGTACTGTCTCTCAACATCTCCACCGGCATGCTCCTGCCCGAACGAGATCACCACCCTCTGCCTCCAGAAATACGACACCCCCCACCGGTGCACACGGGGCCAGTCCGATTCGTCGCGATCGAAACCGGCGCCTCTCACGTTCGTAACGGCATACCCCAGAGAGAGGATGGGGAGCGGCCGGAGCATGACGCCGACATCGCCGGAAACCGCGCTCTCGGACAATCTTCCGCTGCACAGGCTGCAGACCGGATCGGAGAGAATCCTGCCCACGCTGAGACTCGCACTCACCGAAAGAAATGATCCCTGGGTTCCCCGCAGTAGTGTCCGCGCGACGCCGGCCGTGAAAAGATTCTCGGTATTCCCGTCGGTACGCCCGAGGCGGTACCAGCCTGCACCCGTAACGATGCCCCACACCGGTATCACCGCACATCCTTTGGCGGTAGTCGCAATGCCATCGCTCGGGGATTCAGCGTAGTCACCGTAGAGTGCAGCCGTCTCGACGGTCACAAGACCGGCCGCATTGATAAAGAGCGCCGATGCATCGTCACCCAGCGACACGAACGCCCGGCCCATAGCCCGGGAACGCGCCCCGTGATTCGATTCTTCAAACGAGGCCCACAGGCATGCCGGCAGAACCACCAGCACGATTGCAACGATACCGATCTGTTTCTTCATACCGCTTGATTACGGTCCCGTTTCCCAGATGTGGGGTTCATGCCGATCCGTCACCGGCCACATCGCTGGAACGTGCGCGCACACATCGCCTACACGTTCATCATCTATCCTTCGTATTCTCGTCGATCCGCTTCATTCCCTCAAGGATAAGGTAATCGAGCTTGACGTCGAGCAGGATATCTTCCGCTTCCGGCTCGGCCTGGTGAAAGAACACGAACTCGCCTTTTCTCCAGCCAAGAGCCTCGTACACTACCTCTTTCATCTGATCCTGTATTGCGGAGACGAGCGAGCCTCGATCGATGAAATCGCGCTCGATGAGATATTGTCCGATCTTGCCGCGCTCCATTTTCGCACGGTATTCATCGAGCGCCGTGTCGAGCTGCGACTCCGAGATAAGCCCCTTCTCAACGAGAAACCTGCCGAGCTTGCGCCTTCTCGCCTCGATCGTCGCGAATATCAGTTCCCCCTTCTTGAAGTAGAAGCGCGCTACATTGTCTATCGTTATCAATTTCAGGGCCCCGGTCAATCCTGATATGTTGACGACCTGAAATACAATGGCAGGCTCGAGAACCAAGAGGTCTCCCCCGAAATCCATCGATCAACTCCCTTGTCAATTCGCCGTACGGACACCCCGCGCTTTCACCGCGCGCCACCCGATGGCCATCTGCGAAACGATAACTGAACAGAACGCGGTGCCGAGCACCAGCAGGAGAGACCCACGGATCGCGGTAAACGGCATCCGTCCGGGGAACATTGTGCTAGCAAGAAGAATGACAATCCCGATCGCCTGAACCACGCCGACCACCTTACCGGCCGGCGTCGCACTGAGTTTCGGCGCGAGACCGAACAAGGCGAGCACCGCCAGGCCGATCAAGAACTGGGCGTACCTGATGACGAGAATGACGAGCAACCATGTGGGAACGACTTCCCGATACCAGAGAAATACGAACACCGCCGCCGTCGACACGATATCACCGACAGGATCGAGTACCAGCCCAAGTACCGTTTCCTGGCGGAGGCGACGGGCAGCGATGCCGTCGGTGGCATCAGTGCAGGCTGCAATCACGTAGATGATCATCCCCCACAGCAACTCGCCCCCGAAAAGAAGCACTAGCATCGGCGGCACGAGGAAAATCCGGATCGCGGTTAAGCTATTGGCGAACTGGAGACTTTCCACCTGTCTCCCGTCCGGGTCCCGCAGGAGCGCGCAATTGAATCGCACAAAAACGATGTAGAGCACGACGGCCGGCAGCGTCCAGAGCACCATGGAGATTCCGAGTCCTGCGCCGGCCCGAAGCCCCACGAGAAACGACGCGCACAACAGTATCGCGAGGGTCCCCCACACGAGACGTGTGATCGATTTCCTGAGGGAGGGACAGCGGCGATAGATTTCCGCAGATCTTCGAATGTTTTCTCGAAAAGCTGTGAAGCCCTTAATCGAAGCACTCCCGTTGATTTGCGGCTCAGCGGCAGCTCGTAGCTGGCCGCTGCAGCCGCAATTCGCTGGTGCGGCGCGAAGCATCCGCTCCAACGAATGTTCGATACGTTTCCTCGATCACTCTACCCGCAATCTTCCCGAGACGGAGACACATTCACCGTCGTGCGAAGATCCGGTTATCAGTGTGTGTTGATCGTCTCGTTCACGAAGTGCAGCCTGTGCGGCGGCGAGTATCGCAATCGGCACCCTGAACGGAGAGCAGCTTACATAGTCAAAGTCCGCGTCGTGGCAGAACGAGATCGAAGACGGTTCGCCCCCATGCTCGCCGCAGATGCCGATCTTGATATCCGGCCGCGCGTTCCGCCCTTTTTCAACACCGATCTTGATCAACTCGCCCACGCCGCTCCGATCCAGCTTCTGGAACGGGTCCGCCGGCCATATCCCCTTGGCGAGGTAATCGTCCAGAAATTTACCCGCATCATCGCGGCTCACGCCCAACGTCGTCTGGGTGAGATCGTTCGTTCCGAACGAGAAGAATTCAGCGACCGCAGCGATCCGATCAGCCGTCACGGCAGCCCGCGGTATCTCTATCATCGTGCCGATGAGATAATCGACCGTAACACCCCGCTCCTTCTGTACCGCACCCGCGACACGCCGCACGATCTCTTCCTGCAGCTTGAGTTCCATCACGTCTCCCACGAGCGGTATCATGATCTCCGGCCGGGAGCGATTACCGTTTTCGATCAGATCGCAGGCGGCCTCGAATACAGCCCTGACCTGCATCTCGGTTATCTCGGGGTACACGATGCCGAGCCGGCAGCCCCGGTGACCGAGCATCGGATTCGCCTCCTTGAGCGCATCCACCTTTTCCGCCAATACGCGGGCTTCGACACCCATCGTTGCGGCGAGGTCGGCGATTTCTTGGCTCTCGTGCGGGAGGAATTCGTGGAGTGGTGGATCCAGCGTTCTGATCGTAACGGGACGGTCCCCCATCGCTTCGAATATCCCCTTGAAGTCTTCCCGCTGCATCGGCAGCAGCTTGGACAGCGCCTTCTTTCTTCCCGACTCGTCGGCGGCCAGTATCATCTCACGCACCGCATCGATACGCTTGCCCTCGAAAAACATGTGCTCGGTCCTGCAGAGTCCGATCCCCTCCGCACCGAATGCCACCGCGTTGACCGCCTGATCGGGACGGTCGGCGTTGGCCCGGACGCCGAGCGACCTGCATCCATTCGCCCAGGTCATCAGCTCCTTGAAGTCCTTGTATACGGCGGAATCCTTCTCTGAAAGCGATTTCTCTATCAGGACCTGAACCACCTCGGAGGGGCGCGTATGTATCTTGCCCTCGATGACCTCACCGCTCGTGCCGTCGATCGATATGAAATCCCCCTCCTTGACGGTGCGACCGCCCACGGTGATCGTCCGTTTCTTGTATTCGATCTTCAGATCCTTCGCCCCGACTACGCAGACCTTTCCCATCTGGCGTGCGACCAGCGCAGCGTGTGAAGTCGCCCCACCCGCGGAGGTAAGAATGCCCTCGGCAACGCTCATTCCCCGTATATCCTCGGGGCTCGTCTCGATCCGCACGAGCACGATGTCCTCACCACGCCGGGTCCATTCCACGGCGTCGACCGCGTTGAAAACGACTTTGCCGGTCGCCGCACCGGGACCGGCATTGATACCACGGGCGAGCAGCCTGTTGCTGCGGATCGCGCTCTGTTTTTCCTTCGGATCGAAAATCGGCTGGAGAAGCTGGTTCAACTGCTCCGGTTCGAGTCGCCGGATCGCCTCCTCCTTTGTAATGAGCCCATCCCGCACCATCTCGATCGCTATCCTGATGGCGGCGAATCCGGTGCGCTTGCCGGTGCGCGTCTGAAGAATCCAGAGGCGGTCCTCCTGTATCGTGAACTCGATATCCTGCATATCCCTGTAGTGTTTTTCGAGGCGCTCCCTGATATCGACCAGCTCACGGTAGCTGTCGGGCATCTGCTCCTCGAGTGACGACAGTTCGCTGTCACCCTTCTGGATTGCGTTGATCGGCTGCGGGGTGCGTATCCCCGCAACGACATCC
>CBFCXB010000238.1:0-4957 GCA_965601905.1 uncultured bacterium
GTCCGCTTCTCCCCGGCGGAGCCGCCCGATTTCTTCTCTGTTTTCGATACGGAGCTGCGCTTCGTGCTCGTTTCACGGCTGCCGCTGTCATTCTTTCGTGCCTGCGGCTCCCTCTTCTCCGTCGCCTTCCCGCTTCCCTTCCTTTCCTTCCGGTCACTCTGGGCCCACACGCCGCTCGAAATCAACGCGCACACCGCGATGACAAGCACGCACACAAGGATGCGAACGAGCCGCCCGCGTGAAACTGCGACCTTGGTCAGATGCTGCATCATCGGCCCCCTCTCACAACCATTATATTTCATTATCGTTGCACATAGTTGCATATATATTATAACTGATTCTCGCCGATTGCGCCCCCTATTTTCGGGAAAATCCCGGGCCGCCGCGGGCCACCGCGTGGAAATGGCAGCGTGCGGCCACTTTTTGTTTGATTTTTCGGGACAATGCAATAGATTAATCCTGTCATTGTGCTATCCCGTTATCAAAGGAATAGATATGGTACTCTACGGTGACATGGCAATTTGTAAAACCCTCGACGGAGCGATGCGGATCACCCTGATGTCATGCCCGCATTGCGGTAGGCCGCTTTCGGCAAAACTCGCTCGATGCCCCAACTGCGAGGGGTATCTCGAATGTGAATCCAGGCGCTGAAAAGACCGGTCAGGTAAAGATGTCACGAAACGATATTGTTCAAAAAATAGCGGCGCTCAAGAGGGAGCGTGACGCCGTCATCCTCGGGCACAACTACCAGCCTCCCGAGATACAGGATGTCGCCGACTTTCTCGGTGACTCGCTCGATTTGAGCCGCACCGCGCAGAGTCTCCCCAACAGGGTGATCATCTTCTGCGGCGTGCATTTCATGGCCGAGACGGCGGCCATCCTCTCGCCGGAGAAGAAGGTGATCCTCCCCGATCCGACTGCCGGCTGCCCCATGGCGGACATGATCACCGCCGGGGACCTCACCGCGTGTAAGAGCGAACACCCCGATGCGGCCGTCGTGATGTACGTCAACACGACCGCCGATGTAAAGGCCCTCACCGACATCTGCTGCACATCGGCAAACGCGGTCAAGGTAATCGAATCGATCCCGGCGGACTGCGAGATCATCTTCGGCCCGGACCAAGTCCTCGGTGGATGGGTATCGAAGCAGACGGGCAGGGAGATGATCCTGTGGAAGGGGTGCTGCCCTTCCCACCAGCGAATATTCGTCGAGCAGCTACACGAATTGAAGAAGCAATACCCCGATGCCGTCATCATGGTGCACCCTGAGGTCAATCCCGCGATCGCCGCCGAGGCGACGGTCGTTCTCGGTACCGGCGGTATGATCCGCTACGCCGGCGAGAGCGCGGCGACAACCTTCATAGTGGGAACCGAGGTGGGGATGGTCTACCGCCTGAAGAGGGAGTATCCCGGCAAGGAGTTCATCCCGGCCTCCGCCGGGATGCGCTGCCGGAATATGAAGAAGATCACCCTCGAGAAGATCCAGCAATCGCTCGAGACGCTGGAGCCCGTGATCACAGTCCCCGCCGCGACGGCGGCGCTCGCCCGTGGGGCGATAGACCGGATGATCGCGACCGGCTGACCCGGAATGCGGTTCGGGCTCGTTGCCGGGTGCATCCACGTGAGGGGGCGACACCGATGCAATCGAAGCGTCCCGATGAAAAGGTATTTTACGCCGTTTTCGTCGCACTGCTCTGTCTTCATGTCATTCTCATTGTCACCGCGCGGCTCTATCCCTTCATCGATCTGCCGAACCACCTTACCGAGGCCACCATCTACCGGCACTTCGAAGATGGATCGAACCGGTTCTCCTCCTATTTCACCCTGGACCTGTTTCTCAAGCCCAACATCTTCCACATGCTGTTCTGCAGCCTGCCGGTATTCGGTTCCGTGGAGATCGCGAATAGGATCTTTTTCTGTCTCTACGCGGTTCTCCTGCCCGTTTCGGTGCTGCTCCTTATCGTGAAGCTGGACGGGAACCGGTGGTTGTCCCTCCTCTCGCTTCTCCTCCTCTACAACATCAATGTTTCGTGGGGATTCGTCGGGTTCGTCTTCGCCGTGCCACTCGTCTTGTTATTCATGCACTCTGCGATCGATTTCATCGAGATGGGACATTGGGGAGCGGGCCTGGTCGCGGCCATGCTCCTGGTTCTGATCTTCTTCGTACATGTTCTGGCCGCGCTCTTCTCGCTGCTGGTCTTTCTCGTTTACTGCATCCTCTCCGGGAAACAGCCCGTGTATATCATCGAGAGGTGTGCCGCGCTCGCGCCGGCGGCAGCCCTCATCCTCTTCTGGTGGGACGCGGAGGGCGCCGCGTACCGGGGGTTGGGACTCGAGCGCTTTCTCGGCGATTATTACGCGCACCGCTACGTCCAGACACTCCCCGGCCGCCTCGCCATGTTCTATCAAGACAACCGGCATCTGTTCGCGGGGGGCGGGGGCGTCGCCGCCGGGATTCTCTTCGCCCTCTGTATCATCGCTCCGGTTCTCGCCGCCGTGGTGCTGCGCAAGGTGCGCGGACGTTCCGGGCGGAGCCGGCCCATCCGCCCGGCGTTGGTTTTTTTCTGCTGCTCGCTCGCCTGCGTTCTGTTGCTCCCGCGGAAGATACCGCAGCAACACTTACTGTACGAGCGGTTCCTCCCCGTTCTGTACCTCTCGGCAATCCTTCTCGGCGGGTGCCTCCTGCGGGGGAGGCTCAGCCGTGCGGCCGTCATCGGTATCTGCGCCGCCTGCGTACTCCACTTCGCCCTCTGGGCTGACTACCTCGTCGATTTCAACAGGGAAAACCGCTCCTTCACGGCGGAATTCATGCCGCCGGCAGAGGAGGGGCGGACACTGGCCGGCCTGGTATGGGACTACACGTACCGGGGATCGCCCGTCTACATTCACTTTCCCGGTTACTACACCGTATGGCGCCGGGGAATCGCAACGACGAGCGTCATCGATTACCGCTTCGGTACCGTGAAACGGGCGGTCGGCCTCGACGAACTGCCCAAGTACCTGGAGTGGGCGGGAAAGTTCGAACACTACGACGACCGGTATAGTAATATGGACTACATACTCGTCAGGGGTGATTTTCCGGTTCGCGAGATCGATTCCCTCGTGGACTTCACGCTCCGGCGGACCGCCGGCGCCTGGTCCCTGTACGAGCGCAACCGGTAGAGCGGTTTTTGCCGGTGGGGCGGGTTTTACCGGTAGGGCCGTTTTTACCGGTAGGGCCGTTTTTACCGGTAGAGCGGTTTTTACCGGTAGAGCGGTTTTTATTTGACTTTGCCGCCCATCTCGATTAAACAGAATCTCGTTCACAATCGAATTGCTTTCTCATGGTCAAGGGCAAAAGGAGGACCCGATGAAACGCCTGTCAATCGTGCTTTTCGTTTTGCTGCTCTGTGCGGCCTGGATCGCGCCCGCCCTCGCGGAGCGATCCGCCGGTGTGTCCGCCCTCGCGGAGCGGTCCGACGGTGTGTCCGCCCTCGCGGAGCAGCCCGCCGGCCCGGCAACCCCTGGTGAAACGGCGCGCACCGCCGCGTCCACCAGCGCTCCCGCAGCCGGTGAAACAAAAAAGACCTGCACGAAAAAAGAAGCGGCCTGCTGCAAGGAGAAATCACACTCGTACATGTTCACCTTCAGCGGCTACTTCAAGGGGGACGCGATCTACGATGCGAACCGGACGTACCCGGGAAACTTCGCGATATGGGTGCCGTACGGCGGGAGCGAGGATGACGATGCGATGCACATCACGGCCCGCGAGATGAGGCTCGGCCTCAATTTCTCGTGGTGCGAGAACGGTTATTGCACCAAGGCCAAGCTCGAGTACGACTTCTACGGCCTCGGCGCCGAGCCAAGCGGGCTGAACGCGATGGAGAACAAGGCGACCTCGATGCTCCGGCACGCCTTCCTCGAGGTGACGAAGGGGCGCTGGTCAATCCTCGCCGGGCAGACGAGTGATGTGATCTCGCCGCTCGTGCCCGCGACGGTCAACTACACGGTCTGCTGGGCCCAGGGGAACATTGGATACCGCCGCCCGCAGGTCCGCGTATCAACGTGGGCTGTACTCGGCGAGAAGGCGAAGCTGAAAGCGGCCGTCGCCGCCACCCGCACGCTCGGTTCCGATCTCGACCACGACGGGATAGACGACGGAATGGATGCTCCCTATCCGACGGTCCAGGGGCGGCTCGGACTCGACATGAAGTTCGGTGAGTGCGGCTCCGCCGCCGTCGGCGTCTCGGGGCACTACGGGATCGAGAAGTGGGGCATCGAGGACTCCACCGAGACGGAGTCCTGGTCGTTCAACACCGATCTCAAGTTCGTCGTCAACAAACGCGTCTACGTCTCCGGCGAGTACTTCATCGGCCAGAACCTCGGCACCTACTTCGGCGGAATCCTCCAGAGCGTCAACCCGATGATGAACGAGATCTTCACGGTGGGCGGCTGGGGAATGCTCTCGGTGAAGCCTATCGAACGCCTGACGGTGAACGCGGGGTATGCGTTCGACGATCCCGACGATGCGGACTTCGAGCTGCCCGAGGGTATCATCCAGACATTCAGGGACAAGAACTCCGTCGTCTTCGGCAACCTGATGTACGCTGTAACGAGCACCGTTACGGCAATGTTCGAGGTGTCGTACCTCAAGACCGAGTACCTGACGAAGGACTTCGTGACGGTCCACGACGAACAGGACGAGGACTTCGACTCGCTGCGCATCCAGTTCGCCCTGAAGGGTGCGATCAAGTAGAGCGCGCTGCGTGATTGTAGCTCCAGTCCGGCGCCTCATCATGACCGGCGGTACCCGAGACGTACTGCCCGCAGTTGCTGCCGATGCGGTTCTCAGCGAGCTCGCCGATCGACACGATGACCTCGTAACCGGCCTCCCGGAGCGCATCCACGACGGTGCAGGGCTCCCCGCCCGGCTTGATGTGAGAGACGACCCCGTGCCGCTCCGCCTGGAACGTGGGAT
>CBFCXB010000239.1:0-4937 GCA_965601905.1 uncultured bacterium
CGCAAGATCGCCGGGATTGTCGACGAGGTTCGCCACACGCGCGCGGCTCTCATCGTCGGTACGCAGCCGCTCGAGCGATCTCGTCGAAGCCGCACCGGGCGCCGTTTCGATCGTGACGTACACTTCCCCATAATACCCGGCCGTCCCGTTCAGGGGATGGTAGCGCACCGGGCTGAACGTGCCGACGGCGATGGCGTGTCCGCGGCAGTACTGCGTGGTGAACTTCGAGTCGGGTGGCTGCACCCAGCGATCGACGGTGTAGGCCTCTTCCCGGTGCAGGAAGGTGCGCGCGCTGAAATCGCTCTCGATTCCCGGCACGGGGGGCTGCATCGGGTGCAGCCGGTAGCTGCCTCGGAGCTCTATCCAGCCGCGTCGGACGATCCGTACGCTTGAAACCGCCTCACCGGGCGGCAGCACAATCGCGGCGCCGCGGAACGGATAGCTCGGCTCGCCGGGCCGCCCGCCTTGGATCGTCGCGGGGAACTCGATCAGCTCGAATCCGCGCTCCGTCTCCACGACGCGCGGTTCGCCGAAACGATACGTGACCGATACTTCGCCGGCTTGGAGTGGCGCGGCGATCGATGCGGCCATGACAAGGGCGACCGTAACGCATGCGACTGGGAATCTCATTATATGCATCCTTTAACTGCTTACATTATAACAGATGTATTGCCGATATGGAAGCTGCAAGTCGGGTCGTTATCATCGGTGTCGCGGCCGTCGGTGGCGTGGTTGTCGGTGTCGCGGCCGTCGGTGGCGTGGGGAATTTGCTTCACGGGGAGCGTGCGGCGCGGGGAGTGCCTCGCTCCATGGACGCGTCACTGCGGCCGGATTTCATGTCGGTACGCACCGGGGGCTCGATCAGCACCGGATGGGTGGCCGGGTTATCGGAGCAGGACGAGCTTCTGCGACCGGTACGCGTTTTCATACCGGCGCCGCCTATCGTAACAAAACCAGCTTTATCGACTGCGATTTCCCTCCCTGCTTCAGCACGCAGAAGTAGACGCCGGACGCCACGGCCCTCCCGCCAGCGGCGTCGCCGTTCCAGCGGACACTGTGTGCCCCTTCGGGCATCCACCGGTCGCGCAGCACCCTCACCACCGCGCCGCGGACGTCGTATATCGTGATGCGCGCCACGCCGTCCGAGGGCAGGTAGAACGGTATCCATGTCGTCGGGTTGAACGGGTTGGGGTAGTTCCGGTCGAGCAGCAAGGCGGGAGGTGTCATCCCCATCTCCATATCCTCGACCGCCGAGGGTATGCCCACCGCGCCGAGGATGCGCAGCTTGCCGTATCCCCACGTATCGTTGTAGACATCGCCCGTGTACGAATCGGTCGCCGCGTGGGAGGTAAGGAGGTAGGCCACCTCATCCATCGTGGCGAACGGGAATGCCTGCTGCACGAGCGCCGCGGCCGCCGCCGCGTGCGGCCCCGCCGCGCTGGTGCCGCTGAACTGCCGGTAGCACCCGAGCGGATAGCCGCCCGAGGACTGGTGCGAACGCGTCGAGTATACGTCGTAGTTCCCGGGGGTGCAGACGTCGAGGAGGTGCTTGCCGTCTATCCGCTCGCCCCGCCCGCTGAAGACGCTGATCTCGCCGGGGGGCACCGTGCCGCCGCCGACGCCGTCGTATCCCTCGAAACCGCGCGTCGAGTACGAGCCGTTGCAGAAGGCACTGTCCGTCGTCGCGGGCCACGTCACGTTCCGCTGATCCGTCGCGTAGTTCTGCCACTCGACGCCGCCGCCCCACGAGGTGACCTCGTCGGCGATATTGTTGATCGTTTCGATATCGCCGATGGAATTGTTGACGATGGTGAGTTCCCAGTCGCCCACGCAGCTCGGTCGTAAGTTGGAGTACACGTAGAGGTCGATCGCGCACGTGCCGCGGCTGCTCGTCGATTTCTCGAACCAGATGTAGTACCCGCCGAGATCGGAGACGCTCCCCTCGAGCGTCACCTGATCGTCGTAGGGGCTCTTCAGGCGGAAGGTCAGATCACTCTCCGCCGTTCGCCAGAGTGTCGTGTGGTAGAGATAATTGATATCGCTCGAGGGCACGTTGAAGTGCAGGATCACCGAATCGGCGGCCGGCGATGTTGCGATGGCGTGCTTGTCGCCGCGCCCCAGGTTTCCCGAGGGGGTGATCTGTATGATCGTTTCGTTCTCGATCGATATCAGCTCTTCCTCGAGGGATGAGCCGTCGAGATAGTCGTAAACGAACCCGCCGAACTCGTACAGCATCACATCGGCCCCCTGCCCGCGGGCCCAGGGGATCAGCAGCGATATCGGGTTACCGGCGAAGAAATTTCCGGCGAGGATCTCCGCCTCGGGGGCGATGCCGGTGAAGATGTGATGCCCGACCGTGCCGCCGGCGAGGACGCCCGAGACGGCCGTGCCGTGGCCGTTCGTGTCCTCGTCCGAGAGGATCAGGTCGACGCCCCGCACGCGCTCCGTCTCGGAGCTGTTCATGGTGGCCGCTATCTTCGAGGTGCCGAGGGCCACGAATTTCTCGCTCGTTTCTATGGATCCGTTGCCGTTGTCGTCGAGGTGCACGAAGAGCCGCTCGCCGAATGTGGGGTCGGACTCCGTGTACCCATCCGCCGTTCCGTAGTCACGGACGCCGTTCCCGTTGGCGTCGTTGTACAGCCAGTCCCAGTACGTCTGGAGGCCGTTTCCGTTGTTGGACGGGTTCACCGCGCCCCAGACGTGCGCCGGGTCGTAGATCCACCCATCGAAGTAGTTGAGTTTCTCCCCGGCGTCGAACTGTCCATTGCGATTCAGATCGATGCCGTCCGAGCCGGGATCGAACAGGCCGAGGCCGTCGAAATCCACCCAGTCGAAGGTGTCCCCGTCGGCAAGGAAAAAAGAGGGGTGAAAGACATCTATGCCGGTGTCGAAGTCCGCGATACGCAGCCCCGTTCCCGTGAGCGGATTGCCGAGTGGATCGGTGTGGTGCCACGCAGAATCGGCCTCGACCTCGGGATTGCTCACATCGAGCAGGGGATAGACGGCCGGCCGCCAGCTCCCCTCGAGGCGGAGCACATCCCTGCGGCCCGCCACCTCGTCCACCATCGACCAGGGGATCCGGACCGGGTAGATCGAACTGGTCCGCGCGATCTCACCGTCCAGATAGTAAAACGAAGCGCCGCGCGATTCGTACTCTGCGATCTCCGCGGGTGAGAGGACGTGGTCGAATTTCACCGTGAGGACGATGTGTTCTTCCTGTAACGCCGCCGCGGCCGAGCCGAGCATCCCCCGCTCGAGAGCCGGTTCCTCGCGGAGGTCCCTCAGCAGCCTGAGCGATGCGTTGAGCTTGCCGCGCTCGGCGGCCCGGGCGCCGGAAATATATACAAGAATACAAAGGACGGAGAGTAATATCAGCAGTCGTTTCACGGCGATCTCCTTTCACGGTGTGCTGTCCTTCGCAGGCGAGATGAAAGGACGGGCTCGAGTACATCCTCGAACGGTGAGGCTCTGGTCATCTCTATTTTCAATAATAACATATTTTACCGGCGAACGGTAGCCTCACGTGAAATTCATTGCATCGGGCGCATGCGTGGCGTAAGCTGACTCGAACGTATGTAACAGGCGGGTAGGTGCAATGCGGGGAGATTCACTTATCCATAGGGGGTCGATATGAAGATAAATATAGTTTTTTATAGTCTCTACGGGCACGTGTACGCCCTGGCGCAGGCCGTGGCCGGGGGGGCCGGCGAGGTGCCGGGCGCCGAGGTGGGGATCTACCAGGTTTCCGAGACGCTGAGTGACGAGATTCTCGGGAATATGAACGCGATCGAGGCGAAAAAGCGATTCGCCGATATCCCGATCGCGACGGCCGACCATCTCGCCGAGGCGGACGCGGTGATCTTCGGAACGCCGACGCGGTTCGGTATGATGGCCGCGCAGATGCGGGCCTTTCTCGATGCGACGGGGCAACTTTGGGCACAGGGGGCTCTGATCGGCAAGGTTGGGAGTGTCTTCACCTCGACCGGCACGCAGCACGGCGGGCAGGAGTCGACGATACTGAACTTTCACACGACACTGCTGCACCACGGAATGATCATCGTGGGTGTGCCCTACTCGGAGAAAGGGCTTATGGTCACAGAAGAGGTGAGCGGCGGCGGCCCCTATGGCGCCTCAACGATCGCCGGCCCCGATGGGAGCAGGATGCCGAGCGACAACGAGCTCGCCATCGCGCGCTTCCAGGGCAGGCATGTCGCCGAGATCACGAAGAAACTGGCCGGATAGCAGCCTGCCGGTATGCGGCGGCTGCCGGTGGAGGGAGAACAGGAGGTTTTGGAATAATGCGAGTTCGTTCGGCGATTCTGTGCTTAATGATTCTCTTCTTACTCCCGTCGATTCCTATGGCTGGGGCGGCCGATGCAGAGAATGCGCCGCCGCGTTTCCGGTGGGGATTCGCCGAGCGGATCAGGCAGGCGTACATACTGAACGGGATCGATCTCGAGAACGACACCGACGATGACCGGAACTACATCCGCGTTCGCTCGCAGCTCTGGGCCAGCTTCCGGCCCGCCGATGGCGTGGAGCTCTACGCCAAGCTCAACAACGAGCACCGGCACTGGATGAAACCGGACATCGATTTCGACATCGACGAGTTCATATTCGAAAATCTCTACCTGCGGCTCGATTCTATCGGCGGCTCACCGGTGTCCATCATCGTGGGGCGGCAGAACATCATGCTCGGTGAGGGATTCATCCTTCTGGAAGGCGGCCCACTCGACGGTTCGCGCACGATGTACATGAACGCATTCAGGATGATCATCGAGAACGAGGATCGCTCCGTCGAGCTGCACGTGATATCGGATCCGCACCGTGACGAGTATTTCCCGCGGATCAACAGCAAGCGAAAGCCGCTCGCCGAATGGGACGAGACGGGAGCCGGCCTCTATTTCACCGAGAAGAAGCTCTCGCGGCTCAAGCTC
>CBFCXB010000240.1:0-4921 GCA_965601905.1 uncultured bacterium
ATGACGTTGTGATTCTTCATCATCTTCTTGAACATCCAGCGCCCCATCCCGCCGAAGTTGAACTTCGAGGGACCGAGACGATCGACACCGCCCCGATTCATCATCCCGAGCATCCGTCCGAAGAAACTCGAGCCGGTGAGATTTCCCTTCTGGATCGCCTTGAGTCCCCAGAAGGTGAAGAACATCGTGACCTCCATGTCGAACGCCGCGGCGCCGTTCGCGATGATGAAGGCCCCCATGACCTTGTCCATATCGCCGCTGAAAACGATAATACTGGCCTTTTCAGGCGTTTCCCCGTTACCCATCGAGCATCCTCCTTACTCGGCTTCCTGTTTCGATTCCGTCCGGACCGGCTGGGCGCCCGACAGCCAGAGGGCAAGCGGCCGGTAGACGGCGTGGGCGAACTTTGTGAACGGCAGTGATACGAGAAGATTGAACACGAACACGAGATGAACGGCGAAGGCGACGTACGCCGCACGCGGGAGACCGGCGAATTTCAAAAGATCCATCACGAATCCGCTCGCTACGGCGAGCAGTATGAGAAGGAGAAATATCCAGTCGGAGTGGTGCGAGTACCTGGCGGACTCCTTGCGGCGCGTGATCCTGAGATAGAGAAAGTAGGAACCGCCGACCAGCGACATGACACCGCCCACCGTGCCGAGGAGAAACGGGACCGTCCTGCTGACGGGCCACCACTCGTAATCGATCCCCATGACGGTAACGGTCGCCAGCGCCATACCGGCGAATCCCCAGACGAGGGCGAGATGCGCGTAGTGCCGGTACCGGTTCCCCTCGCACTCGGCGAAGCGCTTCTGGAGGAGCGTTTCGCGGATGACCGGCATGGAGCGCCTTTTCAGGTTGCGCGGCGCGAACGTGCCGGGCGGGAGATTCCCGCGCATGCCCTTCACCATGGCGGCGACGTTGACGAGGAAGGCGAGCGCGATAAAGGCCGTGAGGACAATGCCGGCATTATGGATCCGGACGAGCGAGATAAAGGAGAGCCACTCGACCTCCTCGAGATTCATGGCGGGATTATGGAACAGAACGATCGCGGCGATCACGAGTGCGCTGAGAAACACCCAGGCAATACCCGACGAGAAGGCCGAATAGAAGAAATCGGCGATCCTGCCGAATGAGTACCGCCTGATCGTGAATCGGCGCAGCGCCATCATCAGCCCGCCGGGATCGGCCTCCCGCGGGCAGGTCTCGGTGCACTCGCCGCAGTAGTAGCAGAGCCACGGTTCGAGGGACGAGAGAATCTTTCCCTCGAGACCGAGGAGTGCGTACCGGATCATCTTGCGGGGAAACGAGACCTCGCCCTCGGAGAGCGGGCAGATGGCACTGCAGCTGCCGCAGCTGTAACACGCCTGGAGGTCGAATGCGCCGAGCTCCTTGATCTCCTTCACGAGGTGCGGATTCGCCCGTTCCATCATTCATCCTCCCGGGGAAGTCCGTACCGGTGGTATCCGTCGCCTGTGACCTCGCCGGTCGGTGAAATAGAGCCGTACCGCACGTACCCCATCATCCACCACATCACCTCGTGTGGGGGAAGGTGGAGGGCCGCGGCGACCTCGGGCACCGTCCGGGGGCCGCCCGCGAGCAACTCGAGAATCGTCTTCTTCATCCACGGTTCGTCCCGGGAGAGGGCACGGCGCGGTCCCGACACGTCGACGCTCTCCGGGAACCGGTCTTCGGTCCCGGGCGCATTTTCACCGTTCGCCTGCGCACGCCCCGCGCTCCGGGAATCGGCATCCTTCTCCCGGCGGACCCTGTTCACGCACACATCACGCATGCGCATCCTCCTCTATGAATGCATCTATCATCGACGTAATCTGCTCATCCGTGTATCCCTTGAGCTGCGTGGCATCGACCGGGCAGACCGGGACACATGCGCCGCATCCCTTGCAGAGAATGTCCCGGACACGGGCAACCTCCTTGCCCTGAGGACCGGCCTTCTCGATCGCGCCGTACGGGCACGCCGTCTCGCACGCGCCGCACCAGGTGCAGACATCCTCCATGACGTAGGCGATAAAAGGTTGGAGATCCACGTACCCCTTGATAAGAAGGGATGCGGCCTTGGAAACGGCCGACAGCGACGAAATAATACTCTCCGACGAATTCTTCGGTCCCTGGCAGCAGCCGCCGATGTAGACGCCGTCGATCACCGTCTCGACGGGACGGAGTTTGGGATGGATCTCGTTGTAGAAGCCGTCCGAACCGAGCGGGAGCCTGAGGACGGCGGTGAGCAGTTCATTTTCGCGGGGCACCATTCCCGTCGCGAGCACGACGAGGTCCACCGGTATCTCGATCTCCTCACCCGCCGTCAGAAGGTCCCTCACCGTGACGAGGAGTTGATCCCCATCCGTGCGGACCACGGGGGGCTCCTTTTCGTCGAATCGTACGAAGATCGCCCCGTCACGCGAGGCGTCCTCGTAGAGCAACTCGAACTTGCCGTACGTCCTGATATCCCGGTAGAGATGGTACATGCTCAGCCCGCCGCACTTCGCCGCGGCGGTGCGGGACGCACCGATCGCCGCGTTGCAGCAGTAACGCGAACAGTACCGGTTGGCGTTCTCGATCTCGCGTCCCTGCCGGCTCCCGACGCAGTAAATGAATGCGACGGATTTCACCGTCCTGCCGTTATGCACGAGCCCTCCGCCGGCGAGATCGATCATCCGTTCGAATTGGGGCAGCGTCACGACGCCGTCCATTCCATGACCGTACTCGTCCGGGCCGGGCCGGTAGTTGTCGAACCCCGTAGTCGTGATGATCGCGCCGACGTTGAACGTTATCTCCTCCGGCACCTGTTGGAAATCTATCGCGTCGGGACGCTCCTCGCGGCATCGCTCGCATTTCGTGCAGGTCTTTATATCTATGGCGGGCCTGTGGGGGTATGCACCGGGATACGCCCGGTAGATCGCCTTTCTCGTGGTGAGTCCATAATTGTGTTCGTCGCACACATCGACGGGACAGGCATCGATCGCGGCGGAGAAATGTCCTTCGGTGGTCGTCACGTGCCGCGGCTCGATCCTCACCGTCACGTTGAAGTTTCCGATGTACCCCTCCCTCGCCACGAGCTCGGCGCCGGTAAAGAGCACGATCGTATCCCGTTTTCTGATTTCATCGACGAGCTGCGCGACGACATCGTCGCCCCGCCTGCCGGACGGATACATCCGGCCGAGACGCGCGACGGCGCCGCCGACGAATGGAGAACGCTCGATCAGAAATACCTCGACGCCGAGATCGGCCATCTCGATCGCCGCGCGCATGCCGGCAATCCCCGCCCCGACGATCAATGCCTTCTTCACGGATGTGACCCGTATCGGCTCGAGGGGCTCCGTCCGCTTCGCCTTCTCCACACCGCCCCTGACGAGGCCGATCGCTTTTTTCGTCGCGCCCTCCGGATCGTCGGAATGGGGCCACGAGGCCTGCTCGCGGATATTCACCTGCACGTACTGGAACGGATTGAGCCCGGCGCGCTCGGCGACGCCCCTGAAGGTGTAGAGGTGAAGCTTCGGCGAGCACGAGGCGACGACCATGCCGTCGAGATCATTCTTCCGTATGTCCTCTATGATCTCCTGCTGCGAGGCGTCCGAGCAGGTGAACATCGACGTCTTCGCGACGGTCACACCGAGCTCCTTCTCGACCTCCTCGCGCACCCTGTCGACATCGACGTGATCCGAGATGTTGCCGCCGCAGTGGCAGATGTAGACGCCGATCTTCCGCTCACGCTTTGGCCGTTTTGCATTCTTGCCGTTCATGGCTCCGCCCGCGGCGCAGTCACCGCCGACCGGTTCAATTCTTCCGTTCCCGTGCATGTTTCTTTCTCTCCAGATACGCGGCGGTCTGGGCCGCGGCCGCTCCCGAATGCAGGATCGTATCGGGAATATCCATCGGACCGGAAGCCGATCCCGCCACAAAGACTCCATCTATGCTGGTTTTCGCCGGGCTCGTCTCCTCCTCCGGCTGCCGCACGAAGAGAAGGTCGTCCGGCTCGAGCCGCTCGCCGTCGAAGAGGTGCAGAAAATCGGTATTGGGAACGAATCCCACCGAGAGGACCACGAGATCGTGTTCGGCCTCCACGATCCGTCCGCCGTTGTCGATATCCTCGTAGCGAAGGATGAGGTTGCCGTCGTCCTTCTCGTTGATCCGCGCCACCTTGCCCTTCACGAACCGCACTCCCATCGCCTTCGTCTGCTCGTAGAACTCATCGTGCCCCTTACCGAACGCCCTGATGTCGATGTAGTACATCGTGACGTCGGCGACCGGCAGGGTTCCGAGTATCAGCTGCGCCTGCTTGATCGAGTACATGCAGCAGACGCGGGAGCAGATCGGATTGTTCACCGTGTGATCCCGCGACCCCGTGCAGAATACGTAGGCGATGTTGTCCGGAACCTTTCCGTCGCGCGGCCGCAGGATGTGGTCGTACGGTCTCGTGGGCGCCACGAGACGATCCATCTGCATCGCCGTTATGACATTCTTGTATTTTCCGTAGCCGTAGCGTTCCTGGAGCTCGGCGGGGAAGAGACGGAAACCGGTCGATACGACGACCGATCCGACCTCGTATTCCTTCTCGACGGGCCTCTGATCGAAATCGATCGCATCGGCCGGGCAGACAATCTCGCATTCGCGGCACTCGCTGCAGATGCCGCAATCGAGGCAGTTCGCGGCGCTCTCGACGGCCTGCCGCTCGGAGAGGGGGAGCTGCACCTCATCGAAGCAGTCGGTGCGGTCACATGCCGCCAGCTCTCCCTTCTCGACCTCGAGGATCCGGTATTTCCTCTGCCGCGCGATGACGCGTTCCTTGTCCACAACGGGCAGCCGCTGCTCGAACGGCACGCCGTCGATCGCCTCTCCCCCGAGATACCGATCGATATAGAATGCGGCCCGCTTACCCTGGGCGCCCGCCTCGACGATCATG
>CBFCXB010000241.1:0-4920 GCA_965601905.1 uncultured bacterium
CGACGATATCGCCGAGATCGAGGTGCACGTTCATCCCCCCCACCGCCGATGTCAGGATCACCGAGCGCGCGCCGAGCGCCTTCATCACCTGTACCGGAAAGGCGACCTGCCGCATCGTATACCCCTCGTAGTAGTGCACCCGTCCCTCCATCGCGACGACCTTCTTTCCCGACAGCTCGCCGATCAGGAGATTTCCCGCATGCAGCCCGGCCACCGTCGATGTGGGAAAGTGCGGTATCTCCCCGTACGGCACGCGCGCCGCAACCTTGATCTTCGCCGCGAGCCCCCCCAGGCCGCTTCCCAGCACGATGCCGAACGAGGGTTTCACCTTGACCCGCGCCCTGATGAACGCGGCGCTCTCCTTCACCTGTTTGTAGAGATCGGTCATCCGCGCATTCCTCCTGATAATTCCCTTCGCGTATAGCGGAACAACAAGCGATAGAAGCAGCTTGTTGAATAATAGACTCCCGGGCATCGTCCCCGCTGTAGCCCACCGTGCGTTTCCAAATTGTTATACATGCACCGAGCGACACGGGCAAGAGATATCTGTGCCGGCGCGATCTCTCAAACCGGGTTTGAAGTATGCCATTACGAATGTCCGGTTGGATTTGCCCGTGGAGCTTGAAAAAAGCTGCTGCGGTGGAGAGAACGCTATGATAAACTGCGTCGTATGACGAAAGGGCGTATCTTCATATCGGTACAAGAAAAGCCGCCTGTAGACATACAGATGCAACCTCTTCGGAGCGGACCCTCGAATCAATGAGTGCCGCTCATGGCGCCGGAGGTCATGATGAGTGAAAAGGACACGACACGACCACTCGTATCCGTCGTAATCCCAGTGTACCAAGAGGGCGCTCAAATTCTCGTACTGCTCGACGAGATCGAAAAGCATCTCACGAGGATCGAGGTGAGCTACGAGGTCATCGTAGTGGATGACGGCTCTCGCGATACGACCTGGGAAATTCTCGACCGGGTCACCAGGGAGAGATCGGCTCTTCGTGCGATCAGACTGACTCGCAACTATGGAAAAGAGATGGCAATGAGCGCGGGGCTGGAGATGGCGAGTGGACGAGCGGCGATCGTCATGGACGGGGATGGGCAACACCCTCCGGAGTTTCTGCCGGAAATGATCCGACGATGGCGAGACGAACGGCACGACGTAGTCGAGGCTGTTAAACGAGTACGACCATCAGAATCCATCTTTAATCGGGTGGGCGCGACTCTGTTTTATTGGTTCTTGGGCCGATCGGCCAATCTTTACATGCACGGCGCGACAGATTTCAAACTGCTCGATCGGAAAGTCATCAATGCTTGGAAGTCGATGGAAGAGCGACTTCCCTTCTTCCGCGGGATGGTTCCATGGCTCGGGTTTCAACGTTCGATCATCCCCTTTGAGGTTCCCAACCGCAGAGGCGGTCGGTCAAGATGGTCAAGGGGCAAGCTCATGCACCTGTTGATCAACGGGATCACCTCATTCACATCGTTTCCCCTGCGACTGGTGACCATCGCGGGAGTACTGTTCTTTATATTTGCGTTCATAATGGGACTGCAGACCCTCTATATGAAGTTGAGCGGCCGAGCTGTAAGCGGGTTTACAACAGTAATCCTGCTGCTCCTCCTGATCGGTTCTACCATAATGTTTGCACTCGGAATCATGGGCGAGTATATCGCCAATATGTATACAGAGATAAAGCGACGGCCCCGCTACATCGTGGCGGAGACGCGCAATCTGCCGCATGAAACCGACGGTTCATAGACATTCTTGCGGGTACGATCACCGCCTGCGCAAAACAAGAAGAACAATCTCGCGCTAGGGTACCTGGAGAATACGTGATATACTGTTCCATGATAACGACACTGTTCGCCTGAAATGTGATGTCGACCGGCCGCTTCCGGACGTGTGCCAAACCGCGGGGTCCTCAAAGGAACGGCCGGGCAAAAAGTACAGCGCAACGCAATGAACGTAGCCACTATCGTAGAAGCCTGTATCCTCGCCCTCATGGTGTTTCTCCCCGGCTGGGCGGTCGTCGCCTGGGCGACTCCTCGGATCGGCGTCCTGGCGCGGTGTGGTGCCGCGCTTGCCCTGTCGCCAGCGCTGACCGGCGGCGTCATCGCCCTTCTCGCGTATTGTGGGATAGGCATCGCGCGGTCGGGAATTTTGGTTCTGGGAGTCTCCGGCGCAATCTGTATCGCGAGCGTATTGCGGGCATCTCGCCACCGGAGGAATATCCTGCAGGAAAATCAGCCGGACTCGGGCGAACCCAAACGGGTAACAATCATCATTGCGCTCCTCGCAGCCGTTCTCATCGGTTCGTTCTCCCTCACTCAGGAGTGGTGGCGGGTTTTCTCCGACGCATGGTTCCACGGCCCGTACGTCGAATCCATTCTCAGGAGTGGGATACCTCCCGTTGATCCTCACTTTGCGGATTTTGAGCTCAACTACCATTGGATCTACCACACATTCGTAGCTTCCATTGCGGCCATATCCAAAATGGATCCGTTCATGGTGATGGCATGGCTGCAAATCTTCGCGATCATCTCCGTGGTTTTTTCCATCGGACATCTTGCGTACCGCATTCACGGGCGACGAGTCGGCTGGACACTTTCATTCGTTCTCTTGGGATTGAACGCACTCTTCCCGATTTTCCTCCTCGCCTTCACGACCGTTAGAGCCACCTCTGGAGAGGTACGGGGCATCCAGGAGCTCGGTAGGATCTTCCCTTACAGCTCTCTGGGCTGGCTCGAGGGCGCAGCTTTCCTGCGTCTTCTGGGAGGGCAAGGTCTATTCCTCGACAAATTTCTGGTCACCACTCCACTGGCATTATCGCTCGCTGCCGTATGTGCCTGGGCGGGAACCTTCTGGCGGTGGTTCGACGGATCGATGCCGATGAATAAGCAGATCACGGGGAGGAAACGGACCGGTGAGAAAGGGGAATTGCTCCTGGCGGCCCTGCTCACGATGTCCGCCGGCCTTCTTCATGCAGTGGTGGGGCCCGCTTTGGTTGCAGCAACGATCGGTGTTCTTCTCCTCGCGGTCCTCGAACGTTCGCGACATCCACGCTCGCTGCGAGCGGCAGGGAAGTGGACGCTCGCCGTGATCATCGGTTTTTTCTCAATCGCTTGGCATCTCTCGACTCTGATCGGAACCGGGGGAGCGCATAGACAGCTACCACTCGATCTCTCTCCTATGAAAATAGTCGGCCTCATCAGCTGTCTCGCCGCCGGGTTCATCTTCGGCCTCAGGCCCGCCCGGAAACTCTTCTCAGCGGGTGGCGCCGGACGCATGTGGATCGAGTGGTTGCTCGCCGTACTCGGGCTGGCGTTGGTCGTGCGACTTCCAGGACCGTCGGTGTTTGTCACCGTGGACAAGTTTTCGTATCTGGTTTGGATTCCTCTTGCCGTCACGGCTGGAGCAGCATTCGGAGACACACTCATGCGCGTATCCATAGGAAAGAGAATCATGCTGCTGGTGCTCCTGCTCCTGCCGGTCAACGGATTCGCTCTGGTGAGCCGGATCATGGATCAGCATGCCGGCCAGAAGCAACCCTGGAATCTTCCTGCCCACGTCTGGATGAGGCGGCGCCTGCCGCGTGATGCCGTATTGCTGACACCTCTCGGCGATATGAACGCTGCCGTCTTTGCAGGCAGAGACCAGTACTACTCAGATCACGCACAGGGACAGTTGTGTGGATACCCGGACGACGAATTGACGGCCCGTCATCGTCTTGTGGAACAGCTTTACAGCCAAGGCATTATCGACTCGGTTGGTATCGCCCGTCTCGAGGATCTCGGTCGTCCTGTGTATGCGGTGTGGTTTGATTCCTCATCTCCGGTCTGGAAGTCCGTCCCCGGTTCCCTCCCTCACGTGGAAACGGGACACGGGCAGAAGCCTCCCTGGGACAACCTGTTTCCGACCGTTTTCGAGTCGGACCACTACACCATCTCCGCCGTGACCGAGAGGGCGAAAAAAATGCTCGAACCCGGGGAGGGCGTGACCGGCCAAGCAGGAGAAGGCGAGGACCGGTTTAGGCGCTGACAGATGCGCCGATCAGATATCCGGCAGGCCCTCGAGTACGCCGCGCACTGAATCGGGCGCTGAGATCGTTTTCACGCGCGAGCTTTCACCGGTCTCTATACGGATATCGCTTTTCGCGATCGAAAGCTGTTTCGCGAGGAAGGCGACGAGTTTCTTATTGGCCGCGCCCTCGACGGGCGGCGCGGCGACACGAACACGAAGCTCCCCGGCCGTGTTCCAGCCGAGGAGCTCGCTTCGCGGAGCGGAGGGTCGGACACGCACGCGGAACCCAACCCTTCCGTCCTTCCTGCTTTGAATGTCTCTCATTCCAGTATCTGGGGGACCTGGACTCTGTTCAGGGAAGGGCGCTCTCGCTGCCTTACTCCTCCCATGCGTCATCCTGCTCTTTTTCCCGTTCCTCCTCCCGTCCGATAAAGTTCGTTAGGTTCTTGCGGAGCTGATCCATGCTCCAGAATGCGTTTTTCTTGCCGTCGTCCTCCGGTGGCTGCGCTGCCGGCTCCCCGGCGCGCGGCGATTCATCCCCCGCTTCTCCGACAGGTTTCTGCCAGGGCTCGCTTTCGGGTGCCTGCTCGGGTGGTTGAGCCTGCGCGGGTGGCTGAGCCTGCGCGGGTGGCTGCTTCACCGCTGGCTCTGACTGCTTCCCGGCCGCGGGTGGCTGAGCCTGCGCGGGTGGCTGAACCTGCGCGGGTGGCTGCTTCACCGCTGGCTCTGACTGCTTCCCGGCCGCGGATGGCTGAGCCTGCGCGGGTGGCTGCTTCACCGCTGGCTCCGACTGCTTCCCGGCCGCGGGGGGCTGAGCCTGCGCGAGTGGCTGAACCTGCTCGGGTGCCTGCTTCACCGCTGGCTCTGACTGCTTCCCGGCCGCGGATGGCTGAGCCTGCGCG
>CBFCXB010000242.1:0-4917 GCA_965601905.1 uncultured bacterium
CTGTTGTGCGCCGTGCAGAAAGCGCGGATCTGTTCGTTGCGGAGGTACCGGTTGTATCCGCTCGAGCCCGTCGCCTGTGCGTTGCCGGTCATGTAGACGTAGATTGCGTTCGGGTACTCGGCCTCGAGCACGGTGACCGAGTCGAGGTACGCCTGAACCTGCGCTTCGGTGTAGTAATCGAGCTGTGTGCACCATGACCACATCGAGACGTTGATCGTGGTATTGTGATCGAGCACGTCGCGCGTGTAGTTCATGCCCTGCGGGGTACTCCAGTACAGATCGGGCGTAATGTAGGTGCCGACTTCCTGCCCGTCGAATATGCATAAGGCGCCGGGATCGGTGGGGAGGTAGCTGCTTCCCATGGAATAATCGTACGTGGGATCCGACACCTCGATGCGTGATAGTCCGGTAACAAGCTGCCCTCCGTGCGAGGTGTGCGCATAGTGCAGCCGCCATCCGGCCTGCACCGAATCGATCCAGCCGGGTGGAATCTGCGAGAGATCCTCGCAGGTATGGTCGATGATGAGCGGCGAGGATTGATCCCACGCGAGCGCCGATATCGGCACAAGCGGCGTCAGGAAAAAACAGAGGATAACGGCGATTTCGAGATGTTTCACGGGCGCCTCATGTGAAAAGATTCCGAATACTTCCTATAACACCTTACCATTATTGCATTTATTATATTTATTGTCAAGTGTATACTATCATGCCGTTTCCGGTCCCCTCCCACGTGCCGCGAGATAAATGCCAATGCAGAGCGCGGCGAAGGCTGCCAGGCCGAGCCAGTTGCCTGATGCGCCCTCGTTTTCAAGGCTCGGTATGATCACCCGGTCCGACTGCGCCTCGATCCACTTGATGAGCGAGCTGATCACTCCCATCAGGGCGCCCCCCGCAATGAGTCCCGATGCGATCAGCGTGCCGCGGTCGCTGTAATCCTCCCCGTTCGAGCCGCCGCGTTGGGCGCCCCGCTTCACGCACCAGGCGATCGCCGCGCCCGCGAGGATCGGCGAGTTGAGCTCTATCGGAATGTACATGCCGAGCGCGAAAGCGAGTCCCGAGATACCGAGTACCTCGACGATGACGGCGATGATGCCTCCCGTGGCGTAGAGGAACCAGTTGCTCCCGGCCGAGCCCATCAGGCTTCGAAGGACCGCCGCCATCGCGTTGGGTTGCGGTGCGGGGAGCGGATTGGGGTGTTCGGGTCCCGGCGTGAATCCATACACGTTGTCGAGCAGGATGATCACGAGACTCACGACCACGGCGGCGAGAGCCGATCCGATGATATTGCTCCACTGTATCTTCCGGGGCGTCGCTCCGAGCCAGTACCCGACCTTGAACTCCGTCACGAGGGTCGCGGTGGTCGAGAGGGCGGTGCACACGATCCCACCGATCAGCAGCACCGCCAGCATACCGTGCTCGCCGCTCAGCCCGGCTCGTATCATGATGAGGGAGGCGACGACGAGCGTCATGAGCGTCATGCCCGATATCGGCGTGACGCCGATCATTGCGACGGCGCGCGCCGAGACGCTTGCAAATAGAAACGAGATTATCATTGTCACGGCGAGTGCGATGAAGCTCAACTCGGTCGGATTCTCGAGTCCGCGCAGCACGGAGAATCGGAAATACACCCAGAGACAGACGGCGACCACGATAACGAGGATGGTTACGAGCGACATCGGTATGTCCGTGTCGGTGCGTGCGAGGGACTTTTCACCGGCATGGACCTGCCTTGAGGCGGCGAGGTCGCGAATACCGCGGCTGAGGGCGCTCACGATGACGCGGGAGAGCTTGAGGACCCCGATAAGGCCCGCCACGAAGATAGCGCCGATGCCGATGTAGCGGACGTGATCGTAGAAGATGTCCTCGGCGCCGAGGGCGGCGAGCGGGGCGCCCCCTTCCGCAGCGGTGCCCCCGCCCGAGAGATGCGCAAAGAGCGGCACCAGCACGAACCACGAGAGCATCGAACCGGCGAAGATGATGGAGGCGTACCGGACGCCGATTAGGTACCCGAGACCGGCGATGGCGGCGCTCGTGTTCATGCTGAAGACGAGCTTCACGCGGTCGGTCAGTGCGGCGAGCGGTGTGATGAGCGCCGGGGTGAAATTCTCGCGCCAGAGGTGGAGAGATATGATGAGAAAATCGTACACGCCGGCGATCAGCATCGCGATCCCGAGAAACTTCGCGTTCCGCCCCCCCTTCTCGCCCGTCACGAGGATCTCCGTCGTTGCCGTCGCCTCGGGGAAGGGGAGCTTGCCGTGCATGTCCTCGACGAAGTACCGGCGGAACGGTATCAGAAAGAGCACGCCGAGGGTTGCTCCGAAGAAGGCGACGAAGAAGAGCTGGAAGAGGCTCGAGAGGTGATCGATCCCGAGGACGAACAGCGCCGGCAGGGTGAAGACCGCCCCTCCCACTATGATCCCCGAGGTGGCCCCGAACGCCATGACGTTCACATTCTCGAGCATCGTGCTCCGCCGTTTCATCGCCGCGGAGATGCCGACGGCGAGAATGGCGATCGGGATCGCCGTTTCGATCCCCTGACCGAGCTTGAGGGCGATGTAGGCGGCCGACATCGAGAAGACGATGTTCATGACGATGCCGATCGCAAACGAGCGCGGGGTCGCCTCGGCCATGGCGGCGCTCGCCGGAATGATCGGCTCGTACTGCTCTCCCGGATTCAGTTCCCTGAATGCATTCTCCGGCAGTGCTGCCTGTTTTTCCTCATTCATGCCTCGCCTTTCAGTGTTGTGCTGCGCTCCGCGCCGCTGTGGTCATCCGGTCCGGTGGGCGGCGCCCCCGAGCCCGCTATTTCTCCGGGAATGGCGGCGGCACCAGCTTCGCCGGCGGGTCATCCCGCAGCATGTCCTTGATGAGGCGTATCGCCTCCTCGAGCTGCTGGTCCCGGCCGCGGACGACCTCGGCGGGGTCGTTGTCGACTATGATATCGGGGATCGCTCCCCTATTCTCGACGATCCATTCGCCCGCGAGGTTTGCGAATCCCACATTCGATTGGGTGACCATCCCGCCGTCGGTCAGCGGTATCATGTTGATGATGCCGATCAGCCCTCCCCAGGTCGGTTTTCCGATCACCATGCCGAGCCCGAGATCCTTGAAGTGCTGTGTGAAGACCTCGCCGTCACTCCCCGTGTTCTCATCGCAGAGCACAACGATCGGACCGGCGTGAACCCCGTGGGGGTAGCGCATCGGTTCGAAATCCCGCGTCACCGTCATGAAGGTGAGTGCACGCTCGAGCTTATCGAGCATGAACCACGAGACGAACCCCCCGCCGTTGCGCCGTACGTCGATGATGAGACCGTCCCGGTACCGCTCGGCCCGGAACGCCTGCTCGAACTGCCTGATGCCGATCTCGTCCATGTCGAGAAGATGCATGTATCCCACGCGGCCGTCCGTCTCCCGGTGGACGGTCCGGTAGTTACGCTCGACCTGTTCATGATAGCGCAGGAGGAATTCGCTGCCGATCGGCTTGATGCGGTAGGTGTTTCCCTTGTCGGTGTCCGGCGTACGGCCGGCGGTGATCGTGATCTCTTCTGCCGCCTTGTTCTCGAGGTACATCAGGTAATTATCGCTCGACGTCACCTCCCGGCCGTCGATCGCGATAAGGTAGTCGCCTTCCCGGATGTCGATATGTGGATCGCGCAGGGGGCCGCGCCACTTGTCGTTCCATCGTGAATCCTCGATGATGCGGCTGAAGCGGTAGCGTCCGGATTTCCCGTCGGGCTCGAGGTCGGCGCCGAGCAGTCCCACATTGGTCCGGCTGTAGTATGTCCTCCTCGGGCCGCCCCTTTCGATGATATACTCGTGCGAGGCGGTGAGCTCGCCGAGCATGTGCCCGATGATGTAGTTCATGTCGGCGCGCGTCGCCACATACGGAATGAGCGCCTCGTATTTCGTGTATACCGCTTCCCAGTCCTTGCCGTGGAGCGCGGGATCGTAGAAGAAATCCCGGATCTGGCGCCACACGTCGCGATAGATCTGCGGGTACTCCTGGAATACGTCGACCTTCTGCTGGAGACCGCCCCATTTCAGCGATCCATCGCCGACCGAGGACAGCCCGTCGGTCTTCACGACGCCCGCCAGAAATCCGCTGAGGTAGGCCGCCTTTGAGCCGTCCCCGGAGAGGCTGTAGTACCCGATCCCCTCAATGACGGTGAGGTCCTCCTCTTTGTCCGTATCGAAAACATGGAGATCGTAATGTGTCACGCTCTTCGGATGCAGGAACTCCTGGAGACCGGGAAAGCCGTAGCCGTCGCGGGACAGATACGCGATATGCCCCTTGTAGGCGGAGAGCATCCGGTATGTGCCTGGTTTCACCGGAACGGTGTAGATGCGTTCCGTGATCCCTTCCAGATCGATGCTGATCGATTTGTCCGGCGAAACCTTGGAGGTATCGGCTTCGGCCGCCTCCCCGGATTCCTCCGAATCTTCCTCGATCTCGTAGAAGGGGGGACGCTCGCCGGCCCGCAGCTGCACTACCATAACCTGCGACATATCGGTGTTTATATTATTATCCATGAACCAGTCCAGCTCGGGGGTGAAATTGCGGAGCGAGAGAAAGTAGATGTAGGCTCCCTCCGGATCGAAACAGGGGCTGTAGTCGTCGTAACGATCGTCGGTGATGCGGCGGGTCTCGCCCGTCTCGATGGAGTAGAGGAAGATGCTGCTGTTCAGGTTCTTGTCCACCTTTGAGTAGACCACCCACCTGCCGTCGGGGGACCAGCCGTAATCACTCCACTCCCAGAATATCTCGTTGTCCTTCTGGTAGAAACATCTGTCGATCCGTTTGGTCTCCCGCGTCCCGACATCGGAGACGTATATCGTGTAATCCTTGTCGCCGTAGAGGAGCTTCGATCCGTCGGGGGACCAGTGTATGACGTAAAAGTAGCTTTTATTGCCCGTGGT
>CBFCXB010000243.1:0-4913 GCA_965601905.1 uncultured bacterium
TACATCATAACATATTTATTGTAGGGAGGTTCGCGGCTTAGGAAGGAAAGGATAACATCTGTGGACCAATACACACGGTCCTAACGGATTACCGTCCGTGCTTATGACACAAAGCACAAACACTGCTTACTCCAATCCTCTCTGCACGGGATTGCCGCTTGCCAAGCGGGGGGTAGCTCCGTCCGTTACCGAAACCGCACGTGAAAGAAGCAGTGCACATCTCCACCGTTCGGTATACAGAGTGCATGGCGGCACCTCTCCAGCGCATCTACAGACTGAACTTTTAAGACATTATATTACAAATTGTTAAGTTCTTCAACGGAAATGGTCGGATGCGGTTCCGCCGCTCCGGATGGAACCCAACTCACCGTTCTATTCTTTAACCTTGACAACATCCTGTTACGCGATATTTTTGATGAAACGGGAGTGAGCATGATGCAGCGATCGAATTATTCTCTTAATTTCCAAACGCATCCCGGGTACTGGCTCTAACAGCACAGCGCTGCTCTGCATCCTCAAAAGATACCAGAGGAAATCGAAATATCCCGCCCGCGGGAAAAAGAGGTGAAACGGTATGACGAAGGCCGAACTGAATAGGATGAAGAAGGACGAGCTGCTGAAGCTGGCCGCATCGAAGAAGCTCAAGGTCACCGCCGTCATGCGTAAGGCGGAGATTGTCGACCGGCTCGTACAACTTGAAAAGGCGAAGAAGCGCTTGAAACAGCCCGCCGGTAAAAGTGCATCGCCGAAAAAGCGCACAAAGCAGGGTGCCGCGAAGGCCGCCGGCTCTGGCCGCGCGAAGGCCGCCGGGAAAACGGGATCGCCCAAAACGACCCGGAAGTCCAGAGGCGCGGCCGCCGCGAAGGGCTCAGGCTCTGGCCGCGCGAAACCCGCAGGTCCGAGCCGCGCGAAACCCGCAGGTCCGAGCCGCGCGAAGGCCGCGGCGAAGAGAAAGACCACCACACCTGCCGCGAGCCGGACGAAGGGGACAACTCCGGCGGCTCCGAAACGGGCCGCACGAGCCGCAAAGCCCACGAAGCGTGCGCGGCCGGCGTCCGGCGCGCACGGTAAGCCTGCTTCCGGCCGCACCGCGCGCGGGAAGGCCGAAGCCCCGCCCCAGGCCGCACGTGAAAAGAAGCTGAAAGGCACAACGATCCGCCAGAAGGCCGTCGCAAGCAAATACTACCTCGGTGCCGAGGAGACGGCGATGCCACCGGTCGAATCGATGGAAGTGCCGGGCGGATACGGCGTCGACCGCATCGTCGCGATGGTGCGCGACCCCCACTGGCTCTTCACGTACTGGGAAGTGACCGCGGACCGGTACCGCGAGCTCGAGACGCATTTCGGCGACATCTGGCCCCGCTGCCATATGATCCTCCGCGTGACAGAGGTCGACTCCGATCCGCAGGGCCATTTCGATATCACGCTCTCGGTCGAGGCACGCAACTGGTACATCAACGTGCAGCCCGATCGCAGCTACCGGGCGGCGATCGGCGCGCTGGGTCCCGACGGGACGTTCGTCCAGGTTGCGGTCTCGAACGTGGTGAAGACACCCCGCAGGGGTATGAGCGATGTGATCGATGACCGGTGGATGGTCCCCGAAGAGATCTTCGAGAAGATTTTCGCAGTCTCCGGCGGATACGACATGCAGGCGAGCTCCGAGGAGCTCCGTGCCCTGCTCGAGAGACGGCTCCTCGAAGAGATCTCCTCAGGGGCCGTATCGAGCTTCGGGAGCGGCGCGATGCGGGCGGAGGAGCAGGAGCGCGGATTCCGCCTGTGGGTCGCCACCGAGCTGATTCTCTACGGAGCCACGGAGCCCGACGCGCGGGTGACGGTCCAGGGCAAGGAGATTCGGCTCCGCGGCGACGGCACATTCTCACTGAGATTCGCCCTGCCCAACGGTAAAATCGACATCCCCGTCTCGGCCGTCTCGGCCGACGAGGTCGAGGAGCGTACCATAGAGACGGCCGTGAGGAAGAAATCCGAGGAGAAAGAACCGGTACTGCGGTGACCCGTCACGCCGTGGGCCGCGTGCCAGCGGCCGGATTCCGGCGCGGGACACATCCGATGAATCCGGTCTTGCCGGATAACGAAGAAACAGTGCGACAATGAAGGAAAAGGCGAAGGGATACCTTTCTCTCGTGCTCCACGCGCACCTCCCCTACGTGCGTCACCCCGAGTACGAGGAATTCCTCGAGGAGGACTGGTTTTTTGAGGCCCTCACCGAGACCTATATCCCGCTCATCGAGGCCTTCGACCGCCTGATCGAGGAGGGTGTCGATTTCCGCCTGACAATGTCGATCACACCGACGCTCCTGTCGATGCTGGATGATCCCCTGCTCCAGTACCGGTACCTCCGTCACCTGAACAAGCTGATCGATCTCGCCGGCAGGGAGATAGAACGAACCCGCTGGATGCCCGAATTCCACGAGCTGGCGCTGATGTACCACTGGAAGCTCTCACGCGCGCGGCAGATATTCCTCGAGCGGTACAACAGCCGCCTCGTGCCGGCATTCAAGAATTACCAGGACCTCGGGAAGCTGGAGATCATCACGTGCGGCGCAACACACGGGTTTTTGCCGCTCATGCTGAACAGAACAGCCGCCCGCGCACAGATCCGTATCGCCGCCGACCATTACGAGAAACTGCTGGGGCGCCCTCCGCGCGGTATCTGGCTGCCCGAATGCGGCTATACCACCGGCATCGACGAGATCCTGAAGGATGTGGGAATACGGTACTTCTTTACCGACACGCACGGAATACTCTTCGGCGCGCCGCGACCCCGCTACGGGATATTCGCGCCGGTGTACTGCCCCTCCGCCGTGGCCGCGTTCGGCAGGGACATGGAATCCTCGAAGCAGGTCTGGAGCGCGCAGGAGGGGTACCCGGGGGATTACGATTACCGCGAGTTCTACCGTGACATCGGCTTCGACCTCGACTACGACTACATACGCCCGTACCTCCACGCCGACGGGAACCGAATCAACCTCGGGATCAAGTATTACCGGATCACGGGGCCGACGACCCGCAAGGAACCGTACAGGCCCGCGATAGCACGGGAAAAGGCCGCAGATCACGCGGGGAATTTCATGTTCAACCGAGAGAAGCAGATCGAGTATCTGCACGACTTTCTGGGGATCAAGCCGATCATCGTCTCTCCCTACGATGCGGAGCTGTTCGGTCACTGGTGGTACGAGGTACACGAATGGATCGAGTTCTTCCTGCGCAAGCTCCACTTCGACCAGGAGACGGTCCTCCCCATCACGCCGTCGGAGTACCTCGAGCGGCACCCGAAGCTCCAGATCATCACCCCCTCGATGTCGTCATGGGGATACAAAGGGTACAGCGAGGTCTGGCTCGAGGGAAGCAACGACTGGATCTATCCCCACCTCCACATGATCGCCGACCGGATGGTGGAGCTCGCCGATCGTTTTTCCGATGCCGACGACACACCGCGCCGGGCCCTCAACCAGGCCGCCCGCGAGCTGCTCCTGGCGCAGAGCAGCGACTGGGCCTTCATCATGAAGACGGGCACGATGGTCGAGTACGCTCACAAGCGAACAAAGGATCACATCGCCCGGTTCAACCGGCTCTACGACGACATACTCTCCGATCGGATCAACGAACAGTGGCTCAAGGAGGTCGAGAACAGGGACAACATCTTCCCCGACATCGATTACCGGGTGTACCGGTCGGCGCCGGGGGACTGATTAAACGCTCTCCCAAAAGACCATGCCGGAGATCGCAAGCCAAAAGCATCTCGTCATACACGGCCATTTCTACCAGCCGCCGCGCGAGAATCCCTGGACCGAACGGATCGACCGCCAGAGCGGAGCCGCACCGTACCACGACTGGAACGAGAAGATCGTGGCGGAGTGCTACACGCCGAACACATGCTCGCGTCGCCTCGACTGGTACGGCCGCATCAAGAAGCTGGTGAACAACTACGAATGGATCAGCTTCAACTTCGGATCGACACTCCTCTCGTGGCTCGAGGCGAAACGTCCCGGCACGTACGAAAAGATTCTCGAGGCGGACAAGCGGAGCGCGGCGAGACTCGGCCACGGCAACGCCATCGTACAGCCGTACAACCACATAATCATGCCGCTGGCGACGGCCCGCGACCAGGAGACACAGATCCGTTGGGGCATCCGGGATTTCGAGCGCCGCTTCGGGCGGGTGCCGGAGGGCATATGGCTCCCCGAAACGGCGATCAACGAGACCACGCTTGAGATTCTGATCGATTTCGGACTCCGCTTCGTTGTTCTTTCGCCTCACCAGACCGACGGCGCACGGACGATTCGCAGCAGCGGCCGTTGGAAGAACGTCCATGACGGTTCGATCCCGACGGGACATCCGTACCGCTGCTTCGGCCGCAGCCGGTCGGGAAAGCGTGATATAAAGCGATTCATCGATGTTTTCTTCTACGATGCGTCCCTCTCGGTCGATGTGAGCTTCAATCACTTACTGCGAAACGGCGACTCCTTCGCCGCCGCTATCGCCGCATCGTACGAACGGGACGGCAGGGATCTTGCCGTCATCGCCACCGACGGCGAGATATACGGGCACCACGAGCCGTTCGCCGACATGGCGCTCTCCTATCTGATCGATACGGCGGCGAGCTCCCGCGGCCTCGCCATGACGAACTTCGGCACCTATCTCGACACACACGAACCGGAGTGGGAGGTGCGGCTGAAATCGGGAAAGGACGGTGAGGGAACGGCTTGGTCGTGCGCGCACGGCGTGGGGCGGTGGAAGGAGAACTGCGGGTGCAACGTGGGCGCACCGGCCGGATGGAACCAGAAGTGGCGCTCGCCGCTCAGAAGGGGCCTCGACGCGCTGCGGGACGCTCTGGCGGCGTTGTTCGAGGATAAAAGCGACGGGTTGATCGCGGCGCCGTGGGAGGTGCGGGA
>CBFCXB010000244.1:0-4889 GCA_965601905.1 uncultured bacterium
ATGTGAGCAAGGAAGAAAGGAGTGCTCTGAGGGAGCTGGTGAAGCGGGGAGTGACGCTCGAGGCGAGGGCGCTTCCCGATCACGAACCGGTCATACTCAATTCACGGGTGGTGTAGGGTGAAATGGCGGCCGATAACGCGCTAAGCTCATTCAGGGTAGTGCGGCATCGCTATGGATTTCACTGTGGTACCATGATTCAACAGGGCATACGAGGTAATGGAGAGAAAAGTAACGTTCATTCTCGGTCTGCACAATCATCAGCCGGTCGGAAATTTCGATCACATATTCGAAGAGGCCTACCGTAGGGCCTACCACCCGTTTCTCAACATTCTGAGCGATTATCCCGACATTCCCTTTGCGCTGCACAACAGCGGCGTTCTGTGGGACTGGCTTCTCCGGAAACACCCCGAGTATCTCGAACTGCTCGCCCGGATGGTTGAGCGCGGCCAGGTCGAATTGATGTCGGGCGGGTACTACGAACCGATTCTCACCATCATACCGGAGCGGGATCGCCAGGGACAGCTCGGCGCTATGCGCGATTTTCTCAAGGAACGATTCGGGTCGTCCCCGCGTGGGTGCTGGCTTACCGAGCGTATATGGGATCCTCACCTACCGCGAACGCTCGCCGACGCGGGGCTCGAGTACGTGATCGTCGACGATTCGCACTTCAAGAGCACGGGATTCAGTTCGGAAGAGATGCGCGGTTTCTTCCTCACGGAGGAGGATGGAGCATTCGTCAGGGTGTTTCCCATCGACAAGCGGCTCCGGTACCTGATACCGTTCAAGGACCCGGAGGCGACGATCCGCTATCTGCGCGGTATCACGAAGGAGGGGGGAGAGCGACGGGCTATCGCCGTCATCGCCGACGACGGTGAGAAATTCGGTCTCTGGCCCGGCACCCATTCCCTCTGCTACGAGGAGCATTGGCTCCGCCGTTTCTTCGATGCTTTGCGGGGCTGCGGCGATTGGCTCGAGATCTCGACCTTCTCGCGCACAATCGATAGTTGCGGCTCCGAGGGAATTGTATACCTGCCGACCGCCTCATACAGCGAGATGATGGAATGGGCTCTTCCCCTTCGCGCGCAGCGTGTTTTCAGGGAGGCGGAGGAGGTTCTCCAGGCGAGCGGCAGATTCGCGGATGCCCTCGAGATCGTGCGGGGCGGATTCTGGCGTAATTTTCTCGTGAAGTACGAGGAGAGCAACTGGATGCACAAGCGGATGCTTCGAGCGAGTTCCCTCCTCGAAAGATACCGGCGTGATATCGGTGACGACGACGAATCGAAGCGGGCCGCCAGCCACCTGTACCAGGCGCAGTGCAACTGTGCGTACTGGCACGGCCTCTTCGGGGGACTATACCTGCCGCATCTGCGAAGCGCCGTGTTCAGCCACATCGTCGCCGCCGAGAAGGCCCTGGAGCACGGACTGTTCGGGCAGAAGCGGTTCCCGACCATCTCCACCGGTGACATCGACGGTGACGGCGGCGATGAGGTTGTCGTCACCACACGGGCGACGAAAGCGATATTCAAGGTACGCGGCGCCGCGCTGCGGGAACTCGATATCACTGATCCCCCCCTCAACCTGACCGACACCCTGACGAGACGGGAGGAGCTTTACCACCGGAGTATTACCTGTGGGAATGTGTCCTCCGGGGGGGACATCGAGGGAGCGGTGAGCATACATGAGGCCTGCGAAGCGAAGGAATGCAATCTCGATACGTATCTCGTGTACGATGCGCACCCGCGCGCGTCGTTGCTCGACCATTTTCTCGACTCCAAAGCCGATCTCGCCTCCTTCTCCCGCTCCGATTACAGCGAGCGGGGGGATTTTGTTACGGGAGTCTACAATCTGGAGATGGAACGCTCGGCGGATGCGGGCCTCTTGACGTTCCATCGAACGGGCAGGGTCGCGACTCCAGGGGGCACGATCGACGTTGCCGTCACGAAGCGTGTGCGGATCCCCGCCGGAGAGCCCCGTGTCGAGGTGCGGTACACGTTGCAGCCACTTAATGCACCGCTGGGCGGCCTGTTCGCCGTCGAGAGTGTTTTTTCACTGCTTGCGGGAAACGCCCCGGACCGGTACTTCAGGTTTCCGGACCGCGATATCGCCGAACCCCACCTCGCTTCAACCGGAGCCGAGGAGGGCGTCGGCGCCTTTTCGATGGTGGATGAATGGCTGAATATTACGATCCACTTCATGCTCGAGCCCGATGCACTCCTCTGGCGTTTTCCGATCGAGACCGTATCGAACTCGGAGTCGGGATTTGAGCGGGTCTATCAGGGATCGGCCGTCGTACCCGTCTGGAATCTGGATCTCACCGCAGGCGGGCAGGTGAACGTATCGATCGGCATAGCCGTGAAGCCAGCGCGATGAAAGGATACGGTGCCGTGCTGTGAATCCCGCCATCGTGGCATCAATCATCGGCGGCGCGCTTGCCGTCGATCACCGGAGCTCGCTCGGGCTCATGGTATCGCAGCCGCTCTGCGGCGGCCTGATAACCGGGATGCTTCTCGGCGCCCCGGCCGAGGGAATGCTGGCTGGCGGCCTTTTGCAGATGATCTTCCTCGGTCATGTACCGGTGCGGGGTGAACGGTTCCCCGATCTCCCCGTGGCGGGCGTTGCGGCCTCGGCGCTGTACATCCTGGTGAACCGTGAAGTGGGCGCCGATCCCACTCTCCGTGGTATCGTTCTCTTCTGGTGCCTTCTCGCGGCGATTCTCATCGCGGTGCTCGGGCACTACTTCTACCGGTGGTGGGAGCAGCGCGTGGCATCGCTCCTGCAGCCGGCGGTCCCGAGTGCCCGGGAAGGCTCATCACTCCGCGTTTCGGCGATCCATCTCTCGATGCTGTTTCTACACTTCACCTATGCATTCTGTGTGTTATTCATCTTCATCGCCGGGGGCAGGCCGCTCCTCTCCCGCGGCGCGACGATGCTGGCCCGGGTCTCCGGCGAGACATTCGGATCGCTGGCCGCGCTCGTACCGTTCATCGGCGTGGGCAGCCTTCTGCGTCTCCACTGCTTCCGAACGAGGATGTTCTGGTTCGGTGCTGGATTTCTCGTATCGTACGTGTTCGTGCTGGCCAGGGGTTGATACTGATGGTTTCCCGCTGGAATCAGCTATGGCGCCTCTTCTTCCTGCAAAGCTCGCGGAGCGCCCGTTTTTTTGATGGAATCGGATTTTTTCATGCAATGGCGCCGCTCGTGGGAGCCTGCAAGCGCAACGGCGCCGAGGCGCGGGACATCGCGCGGCGGCATATGGCCTATTTCAACGCCAACACTATCCTCGCCTCGTATATCGTCGGTGTCGTAACCAACATGGAGGAGCGACGATGTGCGGGAGAAGAGATTCCGCCGGAGCGGATCGAACAGGTGAAGGGCACGCTTTCCTCCGTTCTCACCGCTCGTGGAGATTATTTCTTCGATGTGATTTTAATCCCTCTCGGATTGACAATCGGTAGTATATTTGCTATCTATAGCTCATATATCGGCCCGGCCGTATTCCTCGCTTTTTACAATCTTTACCATTTCCAAGCTCGGATTGGTGGTTACATGAAAGGCCTACGGTTGGGTGAAGGAATCCGGAGGGAGCTCGTTACGCGGCTTTTCAGGGAACAGAGATTGTTGGGGGGATGTGCTGCGTTTGTCTCGGGAATATTTGCGGCAATCGTGTTTACCCGAGCCTCGGAGCTGGGTGGGGCGGGGGAAGCGGTGTGGGGAATTTTCGCCGCGGCGGCCATGTTCGGCCTTCGGCGGAAGGTGTCGTTTGTAACGAGCGTCGTGATCGTGTTTCTAGCGACAGCGTTGTATCTGATCGTTACATAAGTGCGATAGGTGCATCTGTTGCAATGTCGCCGTTTTGGACTTCAAGTAATGCGATGGTGTCCTGATGGTTACCGAGAAGGTGAAGGTGAATATAAAGAACGGCATTCATCTCCGGCTGGCCGGTGAGATCGTGAAGGCGGCCAACATGTTCAAGTCGGTGGTCATGATCTCGAAGGATTCCATGGCGGTCAACGGCAAGAGCATCCTCGGCGTCGCCGGGTTGGGAGCGGAATACGGGGCGGAGCTTACGATAGAGATCAAGGGTGAGGACGAGCATGAGGCCATTCGACATCTCGTCGATATGTTCGAGAGCAACTTCTCCGAGAAGGAGCGGTGATGGATACGGAGCGGGACGCTCGGCACGAGCTGATATTTCACGGTATTCCGGCCTCGCCGGGGCTCGCGATCGGCGAGGCCTTCGTCGTGAACATCGAGGATCTGGCGGTCAGCGAGGATCGTATCGATGAGGCTCATGTCGAGAGCGAGATCAAACTGTTCGAGAACGCTCTCGCCGAAACCGAGGCCGAGCTCGACAAGCTGCACTGCACCCTCGAGGACGAGATGGGGGAGGAGCACGCCAAGATACTCGATTCTCACCGCCTAATACTTGCCGATCAGCAGATGAAGGGCGACACGGTCAAGCTGATCAAGGATGAGCGGCTCAATGCGGCCTACGCCTTCAGCCAGGTCCTCGAGAAGGTGCTCAAGGCGTTTATGAACATGAAGGACGGGTATCTCAGGGAACGGGCCGAGGATATACGGGATGTGAAGCGCCGCGTGATGAGGAACCTGCTCGGGCAGAAGGTAGAGGGATTGGCCAATCTTCGAAGAAAGGCGATCGTTGTCGCCAAGAATCTGACGCCTTCCGATACGGCGGGACTCAAGAAGAAGTATGTTCTCGCATTCGTCTCGGATATCGGGGGAAGCACCTCGCACGCCGCCATTCTCGCACGGTCCCAAGGCATACCGGCGGTGGTCGGACTAAGCGAATTCAGCGCGAGGGCGAGACCGTACGATGTGATCATCGTGGACGGCAATACGGGTCAGGTCATTCTCAATCCCACGCCGCA
>CBFCXB010000245.1:0-4874 GCA_965601905.1 uncultured bacterium
TGGCACTCCCCCTTTGTTCAAGAGCCGCTCAAATATAGTAGTCGGGCACGGAGCATGCAATTTTTCCGGGCAATTCCCATACCGGCACGGCATGTAAAAATATGTTGATTGCAATGTCAGAATGTGCTATATATTCAGCGTGTTCAGAATAATCAGAGTCACGGACCGATCCCGCGCACTGAAACGAGGTGAAGATTATGGCCCGGAAGAGCCCGAAGCGAACCTGCTGCGACGCCCGGAAGACTCCCCGCCGATGCTGCACGGTCGAGGCCCTCGTGCAGGTTGATCATCGCGGCCAGATGGTGCTCCCCAAGGAAATTCGTGAACGGGCAGGCATCTCCGCCGGGGACAAGCTGGCCGTCGTGATCTGGGAGAAGGCCGGGAACGTCTGCTGCATCGGTCTCGTCAAGGCCGGTGAGATCGGAGAGATGGTCCGCGACCATCTCGGCCCCGTCATCAGGGAGATCTTCGAATGATTACGCCCGGAGGTGTACAATGAGTCATGACGACGAACGCAAGGATTTCGTGAGAAAACGCTACGGCGGCATCGTGAAGGGAAAGACGCGCACGTCGTGTTGCTGTTGCGGCGACGGCGCCGCGCAGGCCAGGGCGATCTGTGGCGACGGCGCCCGGCAGGCCAGGGCGATCGGCTATACCGCCGATGAGATAGCGCTCATACCCCCGGAGGCCGTCGCGATCGGAATGGGTTGCGGCAACCCGGCCGGCCTGGCCGATATCAGTGAAGGCGAGGTGGTGCTCGATCTCGGATCCGGCGGCGGCGTGGATGTGTTTCTTGCCGCAGGCAGGGTGGGAAAGAGCGGCCGCGTGATCGGTGTCGACATGACCGAAGAGATGATCGAGGCGGCCGGCGCCATAGCGGAGCGGCACGGATACGGAAACGTCGAGTTCAGAAAAGGAGATATAGAGAAACTGCCGGTCGAGGATGATTCGATCGACCTCGCGATCAGCAACTGCGTCGTCAATCTCGCGTCCGACAAACTCACCGTGTTCCGGGAGGTCTCGAGGGTTCTGAGGCCCGGCGGGCGGTTTGTGATCTCTGATCTCGTGACCGACGGCCCGCTTCCCGATGATGTGCGGCGGAGCTTCGAGGCCTGGGCGGACTGCATCGCGGGGGCGCTCGAGCGGCAGGAGTACCTCGACACGATCAAGAGCGCGGGCTTCGATGAGGTGGAAGTGATAGGCGAAGAGATGTATACCGAACCGTGCATGGACGAGCGGCTGGTCGGAAAGATCATCAGTATCCAGGTCAGGGCGATCAAACGGACCCACTGACGCGGATCATTCGCCGCCGGCCTGCCCGCCCGCGGCTTCCGAAAACTTCATCCCGCCCGATCGGGCGGATACTGCCGGAACGGACGGCGTTTCCGGCAGGGAATCATTTGGTGTCGACGTACATCGAATCATCGGGATCAAAATCGAATTTAAAGGAATTGTACATTTTATTTATCCTCACTCCCCTCTTCATCCAGTACACCCATCCAGAGGTCTGTACGGGCAGTTCGGTATGCATGCCGATGGTGACGCTGTCCGAAAACCAGAATTCATTCGTGGGCTCTCCGGTAACGGTGTATCCCATCTGCGTGGCATTTCCCTGTACCGAGGGAAAATACCCCTTGTCGGCAGTGGAATATCTTCCCCTCGCGTTGGTATGCCCGATACCCGTCCGGTACGGCTCATCGCTGTTGTAGGAAGTGAAATATACCGAATCGCTGTAGAGTTCTTCTTCGGTGGCCGGGTTCCTGGCCACGAACGTACAGTGGTATATGCCATCCGGGACCCGTATATACAGGGTGTCAGTCAGAGGCCAGGACAGGATCACCATTCCGGGATTAAGACTTACAAAGAATGGCTTGATCATCTCTTTATCCAGCCAGTTGAGGACCCGCAGCTCCGCCGCGCAATTAACCGGGATGTCAAATGACAGTTGGATGCCTCCACTGGCAGGATTGGGCTTGGGGGGATCGGACGAAAACTCATCCGGCGGCTGGGTTGTCCTTACCTGATCGACGGAAACAATACCGTGGGCATCTCCTGCCGAAGCAGGAATCACTCCCTCGAGGTGGCACTGCCGCGATATCCTGATATTGGGCATCGGGCCGCCGTTGCCGGCAGCAACGGTGACATTGAAAGAAAACAATTTGTTTGAAGGTCCCGTGCTGTCATCGGAGCACCCAAAGGCCACTAGCAACGAAATAACAAGGATAGTCGCAATGATGCTGAGCTTTTTCACCTTATCCACTCGTTCACACTCCGCGGTTTGAGTTCAACGATACGCCGGTGCCCGGTTATTCATCTGAGCAGAAGCATCTTCCTCGACCGCGTCTCCTTGCCGGTGGTCAGGCGGTAGAGATAGACGCCCGATTCAACCCGAATTCCACTACTGTTCAATCCGAACCACGCTGCCGATTTCGGTCCCGCGGTCTGTTCCCCATCACTCAACCTGGCGATCTTCCTGCCGGATGCGTCATAGACAACCAGTTTCACACGGCAATCCTGCGGCAGGTAGTAACTGAGTGTTGTCGACGGATTGAACGGATTCGGATGGTTCTGGTGAAGTGTGAGCGCCATTGCCGGCGGCGTGATCGGATCCGTCGTGAAAAGAAGGCGGCTTTCTCCCCCCGCCTCGACACCGATCCGGTAGGTATAGGTCGCTCCGGGATCATATCCCGTGTCCGTGTACCGGAAACAGAGCCCCTCGCGCGACAGGCCTTCCGGCGGCAGCTCAGTGAAATCCCCGGCCGGAGCCGTCATTCTCGACACGGTGAACCGGGCATCCCCGTCCATTTCGGAGAGCGTCCACTCGATCACCACGGCGTCTTCCCTCAAAGCCGCGGCGTAACTCCTGAGCAGTGTTGCGACGAGGTCCCCCGCGGAGGTGATCCGGCGGGCGTAGATGTCGGGATCATTGAGGATCCGCTCATCTTCCCAGGTGATGATGGCACCGTCCGCAATGAGAACCTTGTCCCCGTTCGCCACCATCCGGCCTCCTTGCGCCTTGTATGAAATGCCGAATATGAAAAGCACCGACACGCTGCTCTTTGATTTAGCAAGCCGTGTTTCCCGCAACTTGACGCATTGTACCATTTCACCAAGAACTTTGAAAGGCTTTGTGCGGGAAACACCGTCCAGAGTGCGATCTTCGCACTTTTATGATTCGGGTAGGCCCCTACCAAGCCTTTCTCAGCGGATGAGCCTCCGTAGTGAACACCATTTCGTCGATATACCCGGTGCCCCCATCGGCGAACAGGAGGTACAGGTACTTGAGGGTCTCGCCGAAGAAAAAGCTCTCCATCGAGTCGAGCTTCTCCTTCGTGATAACGTTTTCGAGGGCTGCATACCCCGCCTCCGTCCTGCAGTGCTCCCGCAGGCCGTCGAATATCCTCATCCCCATCTCGATGTATTTCGGATCCCTCGTGAAATGGTACAGATAGTAGGCCGATTCGATAATCTCGGGCCTTAAATGATAAGCCTCCGCCCCCCCCACGACCTTCATCGCCTCGAAATCGATCAGCTCGGGCTCTATACCGTGGAGTGTCCACATTGCGTAGCAGGAAGCCTGCAGTCTCTCGGCCCTCTCGATGTCGCCCGAGAGAGCGAGCACCATGGGGAAGAAGGCGTCGAGTGCTCCATAGTACGGCGCCACGGATTCCCCCGTATTCATGTCAACCCAGCCGTACCAGAGGCCGCTTTCGGCCTCGGTCGCCAGATGAACATTGACAGCGGCCAGGTGCGTCTTCCACATCCTCCCGAAATCTTCATCGTCGAAGAGTATCGACGCCTTGAGCAGGTACTCGTAGTATGAATCGATCCTCCCGCCAACGTGGCTGGTCGTCTCCTTCCACTCCCCCGTCTCGACGTCTATGGCCGCTCCCACAAGCCCGATAGGCGATCGGCGCTCGTAGATTCCCCTGGCGGCCCTCTTCGCCTTTTCGAAGAAGACCACGTTTCCGGTCAGCTTGCTCAGGGCGCCGAACTCGAGTGTCAAAGTTCCTGTCTCGGCGGGGTTTGTCACGGGGCCGCGGGTCCTGCCGGTTCTGAGGTTCACGAATGTGTACGGCATCCCGGTGGGTGAATCGAAAACGGGCAACAGCCTCGTCCCCAGGTCCTCGGCGAGATCGAGAAGGCGTTCGTCGCCGGTGAGCTGGTATGACGAGAGGAGACCGCCCAGCATTCTGATGACGATCTCGAAGTTCTTGACATAGATATCCTTGTCGAACGACAGGTTCTCCGCTATGTAGTTCCTCGTCATGCCGGCCTCATCCTCGAACCCGAGTATCACGAGGCCGTCGAGCGCGTCGACGGCGGACATCAGCAGGGATTCTCCGTACCAGTTGTGAAATGTCTTGCTGAGAGGCTTCAGATCGTCGTTACCCCAGGCATATTTTTTATAGCCATTCCACGCGTGCAAGTATTCCTCGCGGACCGTCTGCGCGTACTTTGCCGTCTCTTCTTTCGGGACACTGATGCTTTCAGCCTCGTCGTCATTCGATTTTTGGCAACCAGTCACGCTGAAAAGAACGAGCAGCGCGGCGAATACAACCTTGATCGGGTTCATCATGTCGACCTTTCGTGTTCGCATCGAATTTCCCTTACGTCCCATTCGGAGACTTCGCCCGGCTCTATCTCTTGCCATGATACATCTTGCCGGCACATAATGCGATGAAGGATATCGAACTCGATTTTTTCAACCCTGTTGTACCCCCGGCATATAGGGCCGAACCGATTCGAATCCCGTAATCCTGTTACTATTTGACTATTTTGATGAACGTCTCGGGATAGCCGGCTAGATAGTGCCCGGCGTACTCCGGTAGATCGGTCAAGAATCCCTCTTCCCTGTAAATTCCCAGAATCGT
>CBFCXB010000246.1:0-4871 GCA_965601905.1 uncultured bacterium
ACTACGACCCCATCACCGCGCCGGAGTGCCAGTTGACGGGAACGGAGTCGAAGAGCTGGGGCGCGATAAAAACGCTTTTCGGCGAATAGGCAAAGCGGGGTTGAGCGCAGCCCCGCAGACAAAGCGCGAAACCACGGCGGGTTCCCGCGAACAAACGGGAACCCGTTTTATTTCAATGTGCCGGCCAGACGGGCGATATTCGCGACCGCCGCCAATATCAACGATTCACGCTCCCCGGCATGACCGCCGAAGCCGGTGAGCACGCCGATCCATCCATCGTATAGAAACAGTGCCGTCTCACCGCGGTACTTATCGTTTCCCACGGCCGTCGAAACCGTGCCCTGCGGCGTCTCGCGCTCCGTCTCTCCGGCGCCGAGCGATCCCGCATACCATGTGAAGATCTCCCGCGCCCGTGTCTCGTTCCCGAGCGGCGACAGGTACAGCTTTCCCCGCTCCTCGCCGATTTCATACTCGGCGACAAAGGAGGGAGGGAACTTGGCGCTGCCGAGCACACCCTCCGTGATGTAGGTTACACTCTTCTCGATGAGGCCGTCTGTGGGGAAACAGGCGATCTCGGGCGGAAATGCGTCTTCACCAGGGATCTTTGCGGCGATCGCTTCGGCGAACCATTCCATGGCGCCTGCAAGCTCCTCGCTCTCCTCGAAGACCCCCACATTGACGTAGTACGGACCCTTCCAGAAGTGCAGCGAGTATGGATCGCCGAATCCTTCCGCGCCGATGGAGTAAAATTGCAGTCCCGGCCCCCTGAGCTGCGAGTAGATGCCGAACGCCATGAGGGGACTCCCGTGCCGGTATATCTCCACCTTGAGCCCCCGGTCGTCATCATCGCGGTAATCCAGTGCGACGACCTCCTCGAACTCGTACGCGAGGAAATTCTCCGCCGCGCCGTTGATATATTCCCAGAGATTCTCCGGACCGTACCGGAGCATCTCCCCGTCGATGCTCCACCCGGCGATCTCTCCCGAGGCGGGGAGGAGCCCTTCGGTGGCCGTCTCATCGATCCGGCAGCCGCCCTGCAGCGCAACAATCAGAACGAGCGCGGCAATGAGCGCGATCCTCACTAAAATGTTCATGAACACACCACCTTTTCCGGGTCGTTTTCCATTTTTCAGAATTATACACAATGGGTGGAGGCGATGCGCGTGAATTTTAGTCCGTGCATCCCCTCGCCCCCGTTCCGGGAGGGTGGGTGCCTGCGCCGTGGCCGGGCCACCAAGAGGCACCGGCATTTCAATGACTTTCTTGCTGAATAGCTTTATTTCTTGACCGCCCGCCGTCCACCTGATAGGATTCAATCCGTTGGAATTTAAAGGGATACAGAGATTCACACCGTTGTAACATGTGTAAAGTGAATGGGGACCGGAACTGAATCGGCTTGACCGCGCCACTTTCGGGCGGGCATGGATGCCGGGATTTCTCGGTGCCGGGCTGCATGGGGGTGATCGCCGTATGAAAAACAGGCGCGGCCGGCTGGTATGCGCCCTCGGCATTTTCGTCTTTTTGACAGTGTCTTTCTCCGATGCGCGATCCCAGACGGAGGAAACGGCGCACCCGGTGATCGAGTTGTATATCCATACCGTATTCGATTCAATCCATTCAAACCACGCGGTTGTGGATAAATATCTGTCCGGTTCCCGGGGACATCGTCTGGCGGCTTTCGTGAGCGACAACCTGAAGCGTGTGATCGAAACGAAATTCGCAGACATCGCCATCGATGTACGGGTACTGGTGGCGGAGTCGGGGAGCGTCGACCCCATGAGGATGGATGACAACTTTTACTCCGTCATCGATACGATCTTCATGGACGACGAGGCGAGCTTCAACATGAACACCACGATCACGCACATCGCCAGCGGCAGAAAGGTCAAGAGCTTCGAGCGGGTGCTGAAACACGGGATACTGGAACGGTACGATTGGTGGGACAAATTGCAATCCGAGCAACCAGGGCCCGCCGAGAGCCAGAGGATCGAGCAGATTCTCTATGAGATAGCGACTTCCCTGGTTGCGGTGATCGAGGGTGACATCTTCACATGGGTCGTCGAATCGAGCATACGGATACGTGTCGAGGTCGATACATTCACACAGATAATGGGGGGGGAAGAATACCGATACCTCGAGGAGGCCCTGAAGCTGATGGTCGAGTCGGAACTCTCGCGGTCCCAGGTGATCGTGGTCTACGCTGAGGATGAACGGGTCGATAGGCTGGGGATCAATTACCGGATAGACGGAAAATTCGTCGAGGTCGAGGGGCAGCTCCGCATCGATATACGGTGCATCAAGGAGGCGAGCTCGCGCATCCTGGTCAGTTGCGGCGCATTGGTCGAGACCATACGTATCGAGGAACTGTCGAGAAAGATCAAGGACATCGGCCACCGGCTAAAACGGGCCATGGAGGCGGATTTCAAGCCGTCGGCGAAAACGCTCGCCATCGTTGCGAATCCGCCGGTGAGGCTCTTCTCGTTCGACAAACCGATGTCGGATGATGTGACGATCGCCAAGGAGATCGTCCGGACCATTACGCAGAAGCTCCGGCTCCTCACCGTCGGCGCGAAGGATTACACCTCGAGACTTCCCCTGCAGGTCTTGGATGACCCGGCGAAGGTCGTCGATTACATGCACAACCCGGCCGAGCCGGCCGATATCATCGCCGATCTGGACGTTGACTACCTCGTCGTCATCAACTACGAGGACCTCGGAAACGAGATTCGGATATCCACAAACCTCTTCTCATACGATGTGGAGAGGCTGGCGTTCGCGAAATTCATACACGAGACGAAGGGAAAAAAGGTACACGTCAACAAGGCGATAGACGAGACCGTTCTCGCCCTTCTCGAGTCGCTGTGCAGAAACAAGCTGTTTGTTTCGGAGGTTCCGTGCCACTCACTGAGTGAATCCGGCTCAGCGGGGAAGATATACGAGAGAATTGCCGAGGTGAAAATGACCGACATCCGGAAAAACAACGGGCTGGGGTTCAGGATCGGGTCCACCGCCCACAACGATCCCGATCTGTACGCCGGGAAAAAGACGAGCACCTACTTAGAAGTCTTCTTCACCTACATGATCCCTGACTTTCACCTCGTGGGATTAGATTTCGCCTTCGAGCCCTCGGCCGGAACCGATTTCGTCGATACCGGCCTTCTCCTCAATGGCGTATCCGCATCCAACGGTTTCATCAATTTCAAGGCGGTGCTGCTGGGATTCCAGCACTTGAAGATGCCCGTTGTCGCAACCTTCGGATTCGGCGCGGGCGTGCAGGGGATCCGGTACAGGTTCGGTCCGAATGATACGCAATGTCTGAAAAAGGGATGCTTTCAGAACGCGAGGATCGAGTTCGCGACAACCGTCATGAACGAGATCGAATTCTCCATCACCGAAACATTCCGCTTTCATTCCCTGCTCAGGTATATATTCGGATCGGCGGAAAACGAAAAATCCGTAAATGCCGATACCGGCTGCACAGAATGCCCAGTCGGGAAATTGGGCGGATTCTACTTCGCATTCGGCTTCAAGTACTGCTGGCGATAAAGGAGTAACGCGATGGCACGGTTGAGAAACGCGATCCTGGAAGTGTTCAGCTCGATAACGCTTATCGTATCGCTGTTCATCATCTTCGGGCTGATACTATTCTTCATCAATAATCCGCAGACATTCGAGAGAACGAGGACGGTTTTGAGCGCGGTCTTCGAGTTCCTCTACATCGGCACCATCGCGACTTTAATCGGCAGAAAGATCAAGAAATACTACGCGGAGTTGGGCACATTCACCAAGGCGGTCATGAAATTCATGGTCTCGGAGCCACTGTTCATCGGCCTGCTGTTCGTCTTCAACGTTGTCGTGATCGTCGCCTTCAGTTACATGCTGCCGCTTCATTATCTCTCCGTCAGGGTGATCGATCGCGCGGATTCGAGCATTCTCAGCACCGCCGTGATAGAGGAAAAGTGTGTCGAGCTGAACGGGAGAAAATACGAGCTCCAACCGGTCGGGGCGGGAGAGGCGAAATACAGGAGCGCCCGTTTCCTCGTATGGGGAGATTCGGCACTGGTCCGTGTCCGCGCGAAGGAATGCCGCGAGTACAGCTCTTTCATCGCCTGGCCGGGGATTCCGTTTCGTGAATTATTCATGGGTAAGCGCATCGATGTAGACCTCCTGTGCGAACCCGAATGGGTAAAGATCGTCCTGAATGTTATGGCGCCGGCGGCGGCGGCGATTCACGCCGTGGCGCCGCGGGACACGACTTTTTCCGGAGCTGGGGTGCTGTACGTTTTGAAGGACGAGAGTGTCAGGCTGCGCGCTTCACATGCAGGCTACGCCGACTGGGACACCACCTTCGTCGCAATGGAGGACACGGAACTGGATATCTCTCTCGAGAAAAGACCGGGCAGGATACTTCTTCGCGCCGTCAACGAGGGAGGCGCGGAAATTAATAGAATGGACATATACATCAACGGGAATCTTATCAACAAGAAGACGGGTGATGTGATAGTGCTGGCGCCGGGCGCCTACCGGGTGAAAATGTCGAAGAAACTGTCCGACAGCGAGCGGGCGGTCGTCGACGAATTCACGATAACCGTCACTTCCGCAGACGCAATCAAGGAGATCACGCGCACCGCGAGGTCCGAGCAGCACTAGGGTGACGCCTGCACGGCAACCGCCCCGGCAGGGTGGGCACCTGTGCCACATGTGTGCCAGCCTGAGGTACAGGTGTTTAAAGAAGTTGCAGAGAAACTGTTTCAAAAGGGTGTGTCACGTGACACACCTGTTCGATTTCAAGAGAGGATCAGATCCGCGTTTCGACGCCTCTTCAGTACCGGGATATACATTTTCTCGTTTCGCTAACTCATAATAGTGCA
>CBFCXB010000247.1:0-4833 GCA_965601905.1 uncultured bacterium
CCCCTGTCGACACATCCATGGACCGGAAAATCGGGAACGGTTACCCCGGTTCGGACAGGAGGCATAGTATGCGGTATGGCCCGTGAAGTCAAGCGATGAGATCGCCGCCGCCATGCAGCACTGCACGGATCATTTCCCCTCCGGTGCCCGTTCCGCGCCCGAGCCCGGCGGTAGAACGATCGGATCTGCCATATCGCCTTTCCCCCCCGCGTCTGGCACCAACCGGCAGCTGAGGCGGGTGTCCCTGCTGGCCATCATCTCACCACGGAGGGGCGGATAGCGCGGCTGTAGTATCTCGATCATGCAGTCTCCGCATGCAACCGATTCCCCGCGTGAGACGGAACGGACCGGTACACCAAGCGCTTCGGCCGTGTTCATGATATCAATGCGTATTATTCTGAAATACGGTGTACAAACGATCCCCCGCACATCGATCCGCTCGAGGATATGGCGGATACCTCCCCTCCTCCCGCCGCTGTCTCCGATAACGAACGCCCCGATCGAGTGTACGCCGTGGTACCAGAGGCTCTTTACCGTTTTACGTCCATCGTAGGGGCTCAGGTCGCTCTCGAGGTAGAGTGTATACGGAGGGCAATCGACGAAATAGCACCCGTCACCGATCTCCTCGCCCACGATGGGACGCTGTGGCGCCGGGTTTCGCCAGTTCCCAGCGACGGCCGAAACGATGATACAGAGCACGGCGGCGACCAGCAGGACCGTGCGCCTTCTGCGTCGCTTCGCGAGACCGAGCGAGAGAAGAACAATCCCCGCGCAGTAGCATACCGGCTCGATATCCCCGTGATAGAGGGCGCAGTGCGGTCGGTGCGAGAATGCAGCAGGAAGGTCGCGAAGTATCCGTGAGAGCACATCGAGGGGAATCGCAAGCACGGCGCGCAGCGACCCGACGGGAAGCAGGAGAAATGCGCAGCCTACATACAGAAAGATACACACCGGGATCATCATGAGAAGATTCATGACGGGAGCAAGCAACGACGCTCTCTGGAACAGCGACAGCACGAGCGGCAGGGTGAAAAGCTGGATCGATACAGTGATCAACGTGGGAAAGAGAATGGCACGCACTATCGTGAAAACCCTTCGCCGTGGCAGTCGCGAACCGACCGCATCGAGCAGAGGCAGTCCGATGAGGGCGATTCCGCAGACGGCGGTGAATGAGAGTTGATATCCGGCGCGCATCGCGGTGGCCGGATCAATGCAGACGACGGCGATGCCGCCGAGCACGAGCGGGCGCATGAGGCCTGCTCTGAGACTGAGTGCCCTATACAGTAATACAGCTGCGGTCAGGGAAATGGCGCGCACCAGTGAGGGCGGAAATCCCACAACGGCCACGTAGAGAAACAGTATGCCGACAAGGAGACCGCTGCGATGAAATCGAGGAAGCCTCGTCAGCGAAAGCAGGTAGGCGATCGGAACAGCTATGATGCCGAGGTGGAGTCCGCTCAGGGCGAGGAAGTGCGCAATGCCGAGATACTCGTACGTATCACGAATACGCCAGGGAAGGTCCGTCCGCCGGGCAAGGAGGAGGGCGCCCATCATCTTGCCGGAGAGCGGCGTGAGACGGGGATGCGAAAGCACCCGGGAGAAGTGCATCCTCAGTGCGGCAAAGCACGAACGGCCCGCGGCGGTTTCGTTCGCAGTCGCTCGGCCGCCGCTCGTCGCGGTCCCTGACGAATCGGAACGCTTGGATGCCGTGCGACGTATTGAAGCGCCGCGATGTTCCGCGTTGAAACGCTCGATTCGCCCCTGCTCCACTCCGACGCCGGTCCAGAGGAAAAAAGCGGTGGATACAGTGAGTGTGACTCGAATCGCGGCGTCGCGAACGCGGGTTCGTCGATGCGCCGCCGGACCGGCCGGCATTTGCCAGAGCGGCGCCATAACGAGCATCGAGAAAACGATCAACGCCACGACAAGCGTTTCACAACGAATGTCAGGCGGAAAAACAATCCCCGAAATGATAAAGGCAGCCCACCACAGCACCATCACAACACCTCCCACGCTGCCGATTGCGATATGCCATACCGGGGTGAACGTATCGCTCACCCCCGTAGTATTCTATTCTATTCCTCGGCCCGGTAAAATGTCACCCTGTTTTTTCCCTCCTTCTTCGACAGGTACAGGGCCTGATCCGCTCTCCGGAACAGTTCGATCTCACTCTGTGCATCGATCGGGTAGATACATCCACCGATGCTCACCGATCTCCGTATTTCCTCGCCGCTTTCCAGAACGTGTTGCGCCCGCGAGACGACGAGGCGGATACGATCAGCGGTCCGCTCGGCATCCTCCTGGCTGACTCCGGGCAGCAGCGCAATAAATTCCTCTCCCCCATATCGAAAGAAGAGGTCGATCTTTCGCAAGTGTTGTTTCACGTTCTGCGCGATCAGTTTCAACATGATGTCGCCGACATCATGGCCGTACTGGTCGTTGACGCGTTTGAAATCATCGATGTCGAGCAGCAGAAACGTCAGGCATTTCTTGTCTCTTATGGCGCGCTCCATCTCGAGCGGAAGTTGCGATTCATAATAATTCCGGTTATGCACCTGCGTGAGCCTGTCGACCATTGCCATTTTCTCGAGTCGCTTGTTGTTTTCGAGGAGCCTCGCGAGTCCCTGCCCCAGAAGGGAAAAGTTGTTGATGGAATCGATCCCGGGTTGTTCCACATCCGTCAGATGGATTTCGAGGATCCCCCACCGCGAACCGCCGCTCATCAGTGGAATGAGGATAACCGATCGCGTATCCGTCCCGAGCGTAAACAGGCTTGCTCCCGGTGCCACGATTTCGGCCCGGAAGAAGTGGTGGGCCGCTGTGCGGCCGAGGGCCGTCCGGTAATACGAATTGGAGGAGATCCTGGCGAACGACGACACCTTTATCCTCCCGTGGCCACCCCCGGATACGAACGGTAGATTTTGCAGCAGAAGAAGATGCCCTTCGGCCCCGTGTCGGATATGCGGTACCAGCTCCAGTATCTCGCGTATCTTGCCGTTCGCGCGCTCCGGTGAATCGTTCAGCGACAGGGACGAGATGATGCCGGCGAGCACCGATGGAACGATACCGGCCATTCGTCTCTCCTCGCCAGATATCGTCCTCCATTCGAGATGAGTCAAATCCAGGGTGATTCTGGCCCGCCCCTCGACCCGTGCGTAGGAGACCGACACGTTCGCATCGGAATGCTGGATCGCGTGCTTCCGGTAGACGCCCTTCGCCACAAGCTCTTCCAGCGACAGGTAGGCCTGCCGCACCATTTCGAGCCGATCGTGCCCTGCAAGCGCACCCAGAATCCCCTCAATGCGTTGTGATGAAAGGAGATAACGCGGCATCAGCCGCGTGAGCAGGTATCTATAATCTCTCTCGATCGGCGAATACATCTTTATTCTTTCCGGGACAATACAGTCCCCTGTTGAAAAATAAGATTATATTGCTCGTTCATCTATCATTATACACCACTGTTACCGTCTTTTCCACCAAAACAACCGTTACACGGTACCGCCCAGGAGCCGTCTCCCCGATGGACGGGCGCCGTGCAAGATGGCGGGAGTGGCCTACAGGTCGACCCCTTGGAACGCCCTTTGATGGATGCGTGGTTATTCCGGCCTGAAAGATGCTTCAAGACGATATGATAATACTCTTTGATATGGATAGTAAAATACAATATATTCTCACAAACGGTGATGAGGCCTAAGACAATGCGATCAAAAACGTTCACAATACTGCTTTCGTTACTCCTCCTCCATCAGCTCGGGTGCGTCAGCACCGGCGATATTCATTTCGACAGCTACGGCGACGATCAATTATCCCTCAATGCCTCAGATGATGAAATGTACCTGCTGTACCCGCAGTTGCTGCACCTGCAGGAAAGGCTCGATACGGCGAACACCTACTATTACATGGGCGATCTCGAATCGGCATTCAACTTCAGCGAGGACCTCCTCGAATCGATCAGGGAGATTGAGGAAACAGCCGTTGAGCCATCGATCTGCGATCACCTCGAGATTCTCGCGAACAAGACGCTCTGCCTCAAGCAACACATCGCCGACGAGGAGCTGGAACGGGACTGGCGTCTCCATGTAACCGCGGCTCTCGACTCGATCGGCGAAAATCACGTTGTCGAGGACGAGATAGAGATAACGCTCAACTGGCGGACCAATCATTGGTTGAAGCACTTCCAGGGGAAAGGGAAACGGCATTTCCAGCGATGGATAGCGCGGGCGGAGCAGTACCGGGATATCATCGAACCGATCCTGATCGACTTGAACGTGCCACGCGATCTTCTCTATCTCGCCATCATTGAGAGTGGGCTCAATCTCGACGCCCGCTCACGCGTCAAGGCCATTGGCCCATGGCAGTTCATGGCCGGTACCGCCCGGCTGTTCGGCCTCAGGATCAACTGGTGGATCGACGAGCGAAAGGACATCGTAGCCTCCACGTACGCCGCCGCCCACTACATGAAGCATCTGTACAACCTGTTTGGATCGTGGCCGTTGGCGCTTGCGGCGTACAACGCGGGCGAGTACCGCGTTGCACATGCCATATCGCGCCAGAAGACCGATAATTACTGGCGCCTGCGCCTTCCCAACCAGACCCGTTGGTTCGTTCCCAAGTTCATGGCGGCACTGGCGATCGGCCGTGAACCGGCGCTGTACGGATTCGATAAAACCACAGTCGAACCGCTCGAGTTCGATGCCATCGTAATCGATCAATCGACCGACCTTCGTTTGATCGCAAAGGGCTGCGGCTGCACCGTTACCACCATCAAGGATCTCAATCCGGCGCTCAAGCGATGGGCGACGCCGCCCGATATGTCCGTGGAGCTCAAGGTCC
>CBFCXB010000248.1:0-4808 GCA_965601905.1 uncultured bacterium
CGGCGGGTGCGATATCGGGACGAGAAAGTTCGATCTGCACCTCAAGGGGCTGCGGGCGCTCGGATCGTCCATCTCGGTCGACGAGAAGGGGATTCGCGGGACGGTGAAGGCCCTCCGGGGAGCAAAGGTCGATTTTTACCTGCCATCCACCACGGGAACCCAGAACGTCATGATCGGCGCGTGCCTGGCCCATGGCAAGACGGTCATACGGAACGCGAACACCCGCCCCGAGAACGAGGATTTCGCGCGCTTCCTCAGCAGCATGGGCGCACGGGTGAAGGTCAAGAGTCGGTTGATAGAGATCGAGGGGGTGCGGCGGCTTGGTGGGACCCGTTACCGTATCATGCGGGGTGGGGACGAGGCGATGACCTACATGATCGCGGCGGGGATGACACGCGGCGAGATCGTGATCAAGGATTACGATCTCACGACCCTGAGGGTCGATACGCAGTACCTGAAAGAGGCGGGTATGGATATATTCGAATGGGGTGGGTCGGTCTACGTATCGGGTGCGAAGGGTATCAGGCCGTTCGACATGTTCACCGCCCCGTACCCCGGTGTGAATTCGGATCTCCAGCCGCTGTTCGCCGCGCTGGCGCTCGTGGCGCCGGGCGATTCCACCATCACCGATCAGCGGTTTACCGACCGCTTCGGATACGTGAAGGAGCTCCGCGCCTTCGGCGCCCGGATCGATCACTTCGGTAACTGCGCCGTCGTCCACGGCGGGCGCAGGCTCAAGGGCACCCGCGTGCGGGCGACGGATCTCCGCGGCGGTACGGCCGAGATTCTCACCGCACTTGCGGCCGAGGGTACAACGGTCGTCGATAATATCTACCAGATAGATCGCGGCTACGAGCGGCTCGAATGCAAGCTGGGCCGGATCGGTGCCGGCATTACCCGACGCGCGTAGATGATGGGAAGATTGATCGGCGTGGATATCATCCAGGAGATACGCGGGCAGATCTCGGGGGAGGTTCTCTCCGGAGAGCGGCTCGACCGGCATACGGCCTACCATGTGGGTGGTGAAGCCGAGGTCCTCGTCTGTGCGGCGGACAGCGACGAGGCGGGTCGCGTGTACCGTTTCGCCCGCCGGGCCGGCGTACCGCTCACAATACTCGGCGGCGGCACCAACGTCATCGCGCCGGATGGGGGGATAGCGGGCATCGTGCTCAAACTGAGACACCCCAGGGCGCGCATCAGGTTTCTCGGGAGGGGCGGGGTGTGGGCGGATGCCGGCGTCGATGTCGTCGATCTGGCGCGTGCGGCAGCGCGAAAGGGATTCCGGGGCCTTGCCTCTATAGCGGGTGTTCCCGGTACGGTCGGTGGCGCCGTTCTCATGAACGCCAAGGTGGTGGAGGAGGAAACCGCCGAGTTGATACGCCGCGTCGCGGTGCTCACGGGTTCCGGGAGGCGGAGGGTGTTCCAGCGCCGGGAGCTCGCGTTCGATTACCGCACCAGCGTCTTTCAGCGGACCGACTGGTTGATTCTCGGTGCCGAGTTCGCTCTAACTCCCGCCGATCCGCGTGCGTCGGGGCGTGAAGTCGAGGCGGAATGGAACAGGTGGCGCACGAGCTTCCCCCTCGACCCGCCCAACGCCGGCAGCGTTTTCAAACGTACGCCGGGGGATTACGCGGGTCGGCTCATCGAGGAGGCAGGTTGCAAGGGACTGCGCTTCGGGGGGGGCGAGGTCAGTCGGCGGCACGCGAATTTCATCTACAATACCGGCGGCGCCACAGCAAGCGATATTCTCTCGCTGATCGCCGAGATCCGGCGCCGGGTCTTCGAAAAGACGGGCGTCTACCTGGAGCTCGAGCAGATTCCTCTGCCATCGAATCGGTGACGGTTCGGATTACCGGCCCGCACGGTGTTCACCCCGTCCCAGACCGAGCCTTCGCAGCGTCTTCTGCGCCACTTTAAGGTAACTGGTGAAATCTTCGCGCTTTGGAAAGAGTATATCCCTGAGACGGACCTTCTCGTATCTCTTGAAAAACGCGATAAGGATTGCCGTCAGAATCGTTTGCGATAGGCTCGTCGAGATACCGGCGCCCACGATGCCGAATCGCGGAATCATGATTATGTTCATAATGATGTTCACGACGAACGAGATCGAGGCGGCGAGGATCGTGATGTTGAGACGTCTCTTCGCGGCGAAATCGGCGAAGATGACCTTGTACAGCGACGTCACGGTGATCCCCCAGAGGATCGAGTACAGGGCATAGGTGACGGGAATGTACTCGTTGCCGTAGAAAAAGACGATGACGTGCCGGGCGGTGAAGAGAATGGCGATGCCGAGGAGAATCATGACGAAGAATCCATTTCGGCAAATCTTGGCGGTGAACTTCGCCGAGCCCCGGTCCATCGTGAGGAGCGTCGGCACCAGCACGAAGCTCAGTGCGTTCGGTATGTACCACATACGCTCCGCCATCCCCGCCGCAATCTGGTAGAAGGCGACGTCGCTCTTGGTGAGGAAGTACTTGATGAGAAATATATCGAAGCGGTAGTTTAGAAAATGGAAGATGATCACGATGTATGCCTTGATTCCGTACTGGAACATCGGCTTGATCAGCGAAGGATTGAGTGTGGTGGAGGGTTTTATGTTCCGGGAGAACAGCATCACGCCGATTATGCCGGCAAAGGCCATAGAGGTGGTGTAACAGATCGTGGTCTCGAGCACCTTTCCGTTCAAAGCCCATACGAAAACGAGCACCATGCCGAGGTACACCGTGACGCGGATGATGTCAAGCATGTTGCTCTGCATCACCTTGAGCATGCCTATGAGGAACTGCCGGTAGAAGTTGAGCAGGAAGGTGAAGGGTACGGACACGATCCCGATGAGGATCATGACGGTGGGAACATCTTCCCAGATGTTGGGTACGTATGGGTACACGAAGAAGAAAATAATTGCGAACACGATCCCAAGGAAAAGAGAGCTCATGATCGTGAAGGCCAACAGGTCTTCCTTACGATGATCACCCTTGCCGGTGTAGTATGTTATCGCCGGGCCCAATCCCAGGTGCAGCAGACCGACCGCCTGCGAGGCGAGCAGGACGAGTCCCCACGTGCCGCGTAGTTCCGGTCCAAGCCGGCGGGCAATGATAACCCCGACGACCATGGAAAACGCCGTAACCATGATGTTGGTCGCGAACATCCCTCCACTGCGTCTCAGGAAAGCGATTGTTCCTTCTCCTTATACATACGGTGCATACAGCGCCACCTCCGCTGCTACTCCACGATCACCTCGGCCATGACCACCCCCGCAATGGAATCTTGGTCGTTCAAGAAGTCCCGAATCGTGTAATTGGGATATTGGGTGATTACGAGGAGTTTCACACCGACTCGGTACAATCCCGGTGAGAGATCGGGCGGCACGGTGATTGTCCAGCGGTCGCGAGTCACCCTGAAGGATTGCCACCGGTCGGGAGGATATATCCCACCGAGCGGCAGATGCGTGGTGGTGAGGCGGTGACATCCGCCACGAATCGTTTCGTGCGCCTTGATGTAGATGTTCTCTATTCCGGATGGCGTGAGCGCCGCGGTTTCCGTCCGGTACAGGGGAATGAAATGCGTGGGATTGTTGTAAAGGCGTTCCATCATGCGCCACGAGAACGCGTACGCAAGCGTTATGAGCTGGTAATTCGCGAGTCCCCCGTTGTAGATGAGGAGGAAGAGGAATACGGCGATCAGTCCGACCGCTGCGCTTCCCATCAAGATCGAACCGGCGCAAAAGAGCATGAGCAGTATGGATACGGAGCCGATCATCGACACGAGAGACCACACGGCGAACGTATCGATGCGGCCGGTGAGTACGTTCAACGTTCCCCACATCGCGTGCACCAGCCCCTTCCTGATATCCCATGTCAGTGTTCCGCCACCGGGATAGAGGAATCGATCGGGGGAAGCATGGGGCGGTGCATTCGCCGAATGTGTCCTTCGTACCGGTGTTTCCGCCTCGTTACGCATCTTGAGTCCGCATGCCTTTCAATCGTGACTTCAGCCGGTCGAAGATCGCCATCATGGTTCCCGACTTGTATATGCCGCACAGCTCCGTTGCGAATAAGCACAGCGGCATTTCCTGGACGGCTATCCGTTTCAGTTCCCATGGATCGTCGCCGCACCGGATCAGGCCGTACCGCACGGTCATGGCTGAACGGTAGCCGGCCTCGCGAACCATCGCCTTGATCTCCTCGGAGTAGTACCCCATCGGATAACAGAACGACGTTACCGCACATCCCGCTCTCTGTTCAATCGCTTCCTTCGACACGGCAATCTCGCGGCGCGCCTCCTCTGCCGGCAGACGCAGCAGGTTTGGGTGGTTCACCGAGTGCGACTCGAACCGTGCCGTACCTTCCGCATGCGCCGCCGTAATGTCCTCCCATGTCAGGAACAGGTCACGTCGCCCCTCATCGGGATCGACTTTCAACCTGCGCGCGATCTCCTCGAACACGGCGTCCCGTTCGGCGGGAGGTGTGTCGTTCAGGAGTCTCATCAGCGCAAAACGGCATGACTGTCTCTCACGGTCCGTGCCGAGTGGAAAGGTCCGCTCACCCCCGGGCAGCGGCGCGACCAATCTTTCCGCGCTGGTCCGCTCGAGCAGATACCTGATCCTGAATGCGTGCGGCGGTCTCCCATCGTCGATGTAACCGGTCACCACATAGATCGTCACGGGGATGCGGTAGCGCCGGAGAACGGGCATGGCATGCTCCATAACGCCGCGGTAACCGCCGTCGAAGGTGACGAGTACCGGATGATCCGGGAGGCGGCCCTTCCCCGCGAGGTAGGCGTGCAGCTCGTCGATCGAGATGCCCCGG
>CBFCXB010000249.1:0-4808 GCA_965601905.1 uncultured bacterium
AACGGCTGAGCTCAGGGGCGGCGCCCTTGGCGGCGTCCCCTGCAGCGAATGGTTCTGCATCGTTTCATTCAAGTACTCTCTTCATGGCGACGCATTCGATTTCACCCCCATCTCTAAACCGATGCTTGCACTTCCGCCCTGACTGGAATCCGGAATTCGCATAGAAGGCCTCGGCATTGAGAGTAGATATGCAATGCAGTTCACGAAGGCCCACTGCTCTGGCCATGCCCAGCAGTTCTTCGAGGATTTGGGTTCCAATACCTTTCCGAGCATATTCTGGTCTGACGTACAGATGGACAACCTCTCCTGTTGTAAGGTCTAATGTGCCAAATCCTACGGCTATAGATCGGTGTTGGGCTACGACAACTTGTCGTTCACGAATGTGTTTCTCGTGCCGCTCTGGCGTCTTTCCTCTTGACCAGGCGTCAACCTCCGCTTCCGAGTAGTGAGTCTTGCCCAATTCCCGGATTGCAGAGATATGGATTTCAGACAATACCTCACAGTCCTGAGGAGTAGCTTTTCGGATTTTGATCTTCATCTTCTTTCCGATGCAGAACTACGGCTTAAGCCGTTCCCAACTAATTACGCTTGGTCCGCATTTTCGATTGATAATATCCACACCCTTCAAATTTATAACAGCCCTCCTTTCAGACATTTTTGCCGCTTTGCCATTTCTTAAAGCAAAAATCCTGTTTCCAGATAATACTCCAATCAAAAGGCTTTATCTCGTATCCATCACTGCAATATCCGGTTCGAAGCGTCCGCGCCATCATGTCTTATGCCGATCCAGATAGCATGAATCAAGATAGGCAAATCGAACATCAGCCCGCTGCCTGCCGGTATGCGACGCAAATCCGTCCAACATGGTTCGTGAATAATCCCCTATCGCCCCTTAATCGCCACCATCATTACGCTAATGCCTTTAAGATCGATGAATTACCGTACCAGATCGTGCGATACGTGTCAACCCCCGAATAGCCCCGCCGCACGCCCCCGCTAGGCCACTAAAATCCGCTATATTTATTACTTGAAGGCACCGCCCCCATCAAATATATTGAAACCCCGCAGCCGCGCTGGGAATACACATATCCGATGCCGCGCCCTGGAGCACGGCCAGAGAGCAGCGATGAGCCACCGGCTGCGCCATCACCGCTGCCCCGAGCACACGGTCCGCGGCGGCGGCGGAACGGATTGCTAAAAAGGAGGTTGTGCGATCTTTACCTCGATTGAAGCCCTCAAGAAAGAGATTCGTAAGCGCGAGATCAAGCTGATAGATCTCAAGTTCACCGACTTTCTCGGCCGGTGGCATCGCCTCACCGTGCCCGTATCGAGCGTGAGCAAGAAGCTCTTCGTCGACGGGCTCGGCTTCGACGGGTCCAACTTCGCGGGCCTGAAGACCCTGGAATTGGGCGACCTCTCCCTCGTTCCCGACATCGAGACGGGATTCATTGATCCATTCAGCGAGATCCCGACGATCTGCTTCATCTGCGACATTGTCGAGGCCGACTCGAAGCGGCCCTTCCCGCGCGACCCGCGGAACATCGCCCGCAAAGCCGAGGCCTACCTTAAAAAGACCGGCATCGCCGATCTCAGCCTCTGGGGCCCCGAATTCGAGTACTACGTCTTCGACGAAGTCCTGGTCGACACCTCTCACCTCATCTTCGGGTACGAGATCGTCCCCTGCGAGGGGGAGCAGAAGGGGAGCTTCGGCCTGAAGACACACGCCGGGTACCACGCGCTGCCCCCCGAGGACCGGCTCGCCGCGATACGAGATCGCACCGTAGTGCTCCTCGAGGAGGCGGGGATCAAGATCATCTACCACCACCACGAGGTGGGCGGGCACGGCCAGGTCGAGATCGAAATCAAGTTCGCGCCGCTCGCCCGGATGGGCGACATCGCGATGATCGTGAAGTACTTCTCCCGAATGGTGGCCGACGAGGCGGGGATGATCGCCACCTACATGCCTAAGCCGATCCATGCCGAGGCGGGAAACGGCATGCATTTCCATCAGCATCTCTTCAAGAAGGGCAAACCGCTCTTCTATTCCAGGGCGGGATACGCGGGGCTCAGCAAAACGGCGCTCAGCTACATCGCGGGGCTCCTCAAGCACGCCCCGGCGCTGCTCGCCATCACCAATCCGAGCACCAATTCGTACAAGCGCCTCGTGCCGGGATTCGAGGCGCCGGTGAACTGCTTCTTCTCGCTGGGGAACCGCTCGGCGGCGATCCGCATTCCGAAGTACGCGAGCTCCCCCGCCGAGAAGCGGATGGAGTTCCGCCCACCCGACGCCACGGGAAACATCTACCTCTCGATGGCGGCGCAGCTCATGGCGGGGATCGACGGCATCCGCAACAAGCTCGATCCGACCAAGCTCGGATTCGGGCCGCTCGATGTGAATGTATTCGAGATGACACCCAAGGAGCGCTCCAAGATCAAGCCGCTCCCCGGCTCGCTCGCCGAGGCGCTCCGCGAGCTCGAGAAGGATCACGAATTCCTCATCCAGGGCGGCGTCTTCGACGAGGTGATGATCGAGGACTGGATAAAGCTCAAGTTCGACAAGGACGTCTGGCCCGTGCGGAACCGCACCCACCCGCTCGAGGTGCAGCTCTACCTCGATTGCTGAGCGGGCGCCGTGCGGCGCCGACTCGCAAAGCGTGGCGCACGAGCGCCCGACAGCGGTCCGCGGGCACATAACAGCGCTGATACGGACACCAACGAGGAGCCGACTCACGTGGCAGAGATCAAGAGAATGGACGAGATGACGCCGGAGGACTACGCCGCAATCGGCTTCAAGAGCGGTCTCGAGATCCATCAACAACTCGACACCGAAAAGAAGCTCTTCTGCCGCTGCCCCGTCCTCCCCTACTCCGAAGAATTCCACGCCGAAATACTCCGTCACATGCGCCCCACCCTCTCCGAGCTCGGCGAGTACGACGGCACGGCGCTGATGGAATTCAAGACAAAGAAAGAGATTATATACCAGATCAACAAGAATACGGTCTGCACCTACGAGATGGACGATACGCCCCCCTTCGAGCTGAACGAGCAGGCGCTCGATATCGCCCTCGAGATCACGATGCTGCTGAACTGCAACCTCGTGAGCGAGGTCCACATCGCCCGCAAGCAGTATCTCGACGGCTCGATACCGACCGGCTTTCAACGGACCACGATACTGGGCGTCGAGGGATGGATCCCCTACAAGGAGCGGCGGATCGGTATCACGCAGCTCGGCCTCGAGGAGGACGCCTGCCGCGAGGTCTCGGACGAGGGGCACGTGCGCACCTACCGCACCGATCGACTCGGCATCCCGCTGATCGAGACGGTGACCCACCCAGATATGCGCACGCCGCAAGAGGTGGCCGATGTGGCGCAGATCATACGCTACCTCACCCGCGCCACCGGCAAGGTCAAGACCGGCATCGGCGCCGCGCGCGAGGATGTCAATGTCTCTGTCGAGGGCGGCCGCCGGGTCGAGATCAAGGGGGTGCACCGGATCCCCCTGATTCCGCTCCTCGTGCACAACGAGGCATTCCGCCAGGTCAATCTTCTCGAGATCAAGCGGGAGCTGGAGCGGCGCGGGATCACGCACGACAACTTCAAGGCTGATATAGCCGATGTGACCGAGCTGGTGCGCGGCACGCAGTACTACCCCGTAGCAAAGGCGCTCCAGGAGGAGCATGAGGTCCGCGCCGTGGTGCTGCGTGGATACCACGGCATTCTCACAACACGGACGCAGCCCGAGACGACATTCGCCAAGGAGATCTCCGACCGCGTGCGGGTCATCGCCTGCCTCGACCGCCTGCCGAACATCGTCCACTCCGACATGGAGGGCGAGACGCTCTCCAGCACCGAGTGGACCAGGATCAAGAAATCGACACGCGCCGGCGACAGGGACGTCGTCGTGATCGTGTGGGGGAATGCGCAGGATGTTGAATCCGGCGCCCGCGAGATCGCGATACGCGCCGAGGAGGTGCTGGACGGCGTCCCCAACGAGACGCGCCAGTCGCTCCCCGACGGGACGAATGGATTCGAGCGGATTCTGCCAGGCCCCGACCGGATGTACCCCGACACCGATCTGCCGCCGCTCGCCATCATTGAGGAGCGTCTGGAACGTGTGCGGGCGCGGCTCCCCGAGCCGCCGTGGGAGCGCGAGGAGCGGTACCGGACAATGGGGCTTTCGGAAGATCTCGCCGTGCGGATGGCCGTTGCGCCGGAGCGTCACCTTTTCGACCGCGCGCTGACGGCGGTGAAAAAGACCGCTGACCGCGCGGTGGCAGCGGTGAAAGAAACCACCGGGCGCGCGGGGAAGACATCAGGTAGCGTAGTGGCGGCATCGGGCCTCTCCCCGATGCTCCTTGCCGCCTTGACGATCGGGCGTCTGCGGTGGCTGCGCCGCCAGAAGCGCCTGCCAAACTATTCGGACGACTGCTACATAGCAACGCTCGAGGCGGCGGCTCATACGAAGCTGCACAGAGAGGCACTCGTCCCGCTCCTCGAGCGCACGTGCGGACCAGGCAAGTCGGAGCCCGTCGAAGCGGCAAGAGCATTCACCAGCACCAACCCGGTGCCCTCGAAGGATGTCCTCGTTGCGCTATTCAAGCAGACCGATGCACCGCGGATCGAGGGCAAGAAACTCGCGCGTTACCTGATGGGAGTCATTATGGAACGATTCCGCGGCGCGGTCTCCGGAGCGGAGGCCTCCGCGATCGTCGATTGGTACGTTGCGGGCAGGATGGAGAACGACAGTGAATGACGACCTCTACAAGGGCTACCGCGGCGACGCGCTGGCGCGGCTCATCGCACACCTT
>CBFCXB010000250.1:0-4802 GCA_965601905.1 uncultured bacterium
TTGGTCACGATATCGACTAACTCCTCATCCTCGACGAGCCGGCCGCCGGCGCGCTCGGCCCTTCTCCGTGCAGCCGATTCGACAGCCCGCCGGCGCGCGGAAGGATCGAGAATGATATCGTTATCTTTCATCAGCTTGAAATAATCGTCGACTCCGGCGATACGCACCGAATCTTCACGGAAGAGTGAGAGTCGTGTTTCCCGTCCCGATCGGAGCGGACCGAAATTGAAGCGGAGCACCCGATCGTCGAGAAGCGACAGTATCCATCGAAGGGGGCGCGCGAACGTTACGCCACTCGCCTCCCACCGCATCGTCTTTGGAAACCGCACGCTCCCGAGCCAGGCCGGAATCCGATCCTTCAATACCGCCCCGGCCGATCGGCCGCGAATCCGCCTTATCACGGTGAGGTAGGCGCCACGTTCCGTATCAACGGCAGAGAGTTCATTCACGGGAACACCCCGTGATTTTGCGAATCCCTCGGCGGCCTTGGTGTAATGTCCCTCCGGCGTGAGGCCGACATTGGCCGGGGGGCCGATGATTCTCTCCTCGGTGGCCGCCTGCTTTCCGGCGATACCGGAAACGCGCACCACAAGCCGGTTCGGCGTCCCGAGCACCTCCAGGGCGTCGAATGGTACACGCTCCGAGGCAAGCCCATCCTCGAACAGCGTTCCGAGCTGTGTTAGCGCACCCGCGAGATATGCGCTGGGAAGGTTTTCACACCCCACCTCGAGCAGAAAATCGTTCTTCACCGTTTCTCCCTTTCTCGTTCCTTCGGCGCCCTCATGAGGGGAAAACCGCTCCGCCGCCGTTCTTCTATATACAGTTCCGCGGTGCGCCGCGCCAGATCCCTGATTCGTGCGATATAGCTCGTTCTCTCCGACACGCTTATCGCCCCCCGTGCATCAAGGACATTGAAGATATGGGAGCATTTCAAAACGTAATCGTACGCGGGGAGTATCAGGCCATCGTCGAGAAGACGCCCCGCCTCCCGCTGAAAATTCTCGAACATCTTGAAGTAGAGCGAAACATCCGCCTGCTCGAAATGGAACGCGCTGAACTCGCGCTCCGCCTGGAGGTACAGGTTCCCCCACGTCACCCCATCCCCCCATTCGATGTCCATGATGTCGTCGCGCTCCTGCAGGTACATGCAGATACGCTCCAGACCGTAGGTGATCTCCGCCGATATCGGATCGAGCTCGAATCCGCCCGCCTGCTGGAAATAGGTAAACTGCGTGATCTCCATGCCGTCGAGCCAGACCTCCCACCCCAATCCCGCGGCGCCGAGTGTGGGAGATTCCCAGTCATCCTCGATAAGCCGGATATCGTGCTTCGCCGGATCGATTCCGAGTGCGGTAAGACTCTCTACATAGATCGGGAGGACATTCTCGGGGGCGGGTTTCAAGATAACCTGGAACTGGTTGAACTGCTGCACACGGTTGGGATTCTCTCCGTAGCGGCCGTCCTTCGGGCGCTTCGATGGTTCAATGTATGCCGCCCTCCAGGGCTCGGGGCCGAGAACCCTGAGAAAGGTCGCCGGATTCATTGTCCCCGCGCCGACCTCGGAGTTGTACGGCGTGAGTATGAGACACCCCTTCTCCCCCCAGAACCGTGCAAGCGTGGAGACCAGTTTCTGGAACGTCAAATTAGTTTACTCCTTTCAGCAAGTGCAGAGCGCGGGGCAGCCGATACCCATCGACGTGATGCAGAAAGAGGTGATGGAAAAGCTGCCCGATCTCCTTGCGCCCCCGTGGGCCGGGCTCCTCGCCCGCACCGCGGCGATACGGATCGCCCGCTATCTCGAGTATCAAGGCGCGGGAGGAACATGAGAGGGGATACGCGGCCTCGCCGGCACAACGGCCGCACGTGACAATGCCGCTATTCGGCTCTACCGAGCATCCATCCGAAAGCTCTCGCCCGCAGCTCGAGCACGCATCGATGTTCGGCATGACCCCGAGCGCCTTGAGGAGCCCTAACTCCAGCGTGAAAAATATACACCACGGGGCCGATGATGCAAACAGTCTCGTCCTGAACGCCTCGAGGATATCGAAGGTGCCGGGATCGGATTCACGAGCGATGATCGCCATATCGGCAAGCTCGAGTCCGGCCTGCAACAGGCACAGCTTTACGAAATCTTCCGTGACGACAACCGCCTCCTCGTCGGCCGAGAACTCCCTCAGTAGTTGCAGCCCCCGTTCTTCACGGTAATAGAACACGATATCACCGATGCTCCCGGTCCGCAGCATACCGCCGAAGGGGCTCCGCCGCCTCTTTGCCCCCTTCGCGATAATCCTGAGCTTTCCATGCTCTCTCGTAATCGCAATCGCCACGACGCTCGTCTCTCCGAAATCGAACGTTCTGAGAATGATCGCGCGATCTTTGAGAATCTCACTCACGCACGTGCTTCCACCGCTGAGCTGCCCTAGCTGCCACCCAACCAATCGAGAAACAGAGTGGCAATGCCGAGATAGATCAATATACCGAGAATGTCGTTCGATGTCGTGATGAACGGCCCCGTGGCGAGGGCTGGATCGACATTTATTTTCTTGAGAAGCAGCGGTATGATGGCGCCCATCAACGTTGCCCACAGGATGATCGTGAGCATGCACAGTCCGAGGAGCAGGCCGAGGCGGAAATCTCGCTGCCAGACGAACGTGATGACCAGCAGTACCGAAGCTAGGACGAATCCGTTGATCAACGAAACCTTCAGCTCGCGCATGAGCTTGGTACTGGTGCGCACGAGACCCGCGCTCCCGATCGCGAGCTCACGGACCACGATGGCGGAGGACTGGATACCGACATTACCGCCCATCGCCATGATGACAGGCACGAAAAAGGCGAGGGTGAGAACAGACTCGAGCGAATTGCGGAAATGGTTCATGACAAATGCCGAAGCGATACCGCCCAAGAGGCCGGTAAGCAACCACGGCAGCCGTGCGCGCGAGATCCTGATCGGGGATCGCGCCCCGAATTCCTCGTCTCCGGTACCGGCCATCAGCGTGATATCTTCGCTCGCCTCCTCCTCGATCACATCGATGATGTCATCAACCGTAATTCGTCCCACGAGCCGGCCCCGTTGATCGACCACCGGCAGACTGTAGAGATCGTATTTTGCGATTACGGCAGCGACCTCTTCCTGGTCCGTATCGACCGTCACCGACACGACATCCCGCGTCATTACCGTCTCAACGCGGCTCTCCGGATCGAGCACGAGGAGGCTGATGACGGGTATGAAACCGAGCAGTACTCCCTGACGGTCGACCACGTAGATATTCTGGATGTGCTCGATCCCTTCTACCTGTTCCCGCAGGAGCGCGATGACACCGGCGATTCTGACCCCGGACTTCACCGTCATAATCTCCCGGGCCATCAATCCACCGGCCGATTCTTCATCGAACTTCAGGAGCTCAAGCACATCCTCGTACTCTTCGCGCCTGATCTTCTGAAGAACCCGCTGGGCAAGCTCCGGCGGGAGAAGGCTTATGATATCAGTAGCGTCATCACTCGCCATGAGATCGATGAGTGGGACGATCTCCGTCTCGTCGAGCGTGGAGAGCAGCTCCATGGCCGCACCCTCCTCGAGAAAGGTGAGCGTTTCGCTGGCGATATTCGTATCCAGCGAATGGAAAACACCCTCACGCTGTTCGGGGGAGAGAACTACCATGATCTCTGCGACATCCGGCGCACGCATCCCCGCCATGACGCCCGTGAGCGACGAGAGGTTTCCCGCCGTGTAGGCCGCTTCGATCATGCTGACGATATGCTCGATATTCGCTTCCATCGGATGATCACGCACTCCTCTCCACACTGTCCGAAACGTGAGGATGTAACGAAAAACGGTATGCGTCAAGTGCTTATTGGATCGGCAACCGCTCCGCAGTTACCCATCCATGGAGTGTTCCGAATTGTTGATCGGTATGTCAATGTGTTTTATGAACGGGATGAACGCTCCACCGGAAATAACCATCTTGAGCGCATCATCCGGGGAGCAGTCCAGTGGAATAGCTTCCTCCTCCGGTATCATGAGGAAGAGCCCCGAGGTTGGATTCGGTGTGGTGGGAAGAAAAACATTGATCAGCGAGAGCTCTTTCCCGTCGGTGCCGCGCGCCTTCCAGGTCGATGTGACGAACCCGACCACGTAGATGCCGGGTCGTGGATATTGAATCAGTATCGCTTTTCTGAATACCGTTCGATCGTGGCTGAGAAAAACTTCGCTGATCTGCTTGATGCCGTTATATATGCGGTTGATCAGCGGAATACGCCGCACGAGGCTCTCCACCCCTTCGATGATCTGCCGGCCGATGATATTGCCCGCAATCACGCCAACGAGGAGAATCACCAGAATCACCGAGATGAATCCGAATCCGGGAAAATCGAGAAACGGATATTTCGCCAGAATCGGCTTGAGGATGTTATCGATCGAGACAAACAGCCAGTAGAATACGTAGCCCGTTACTACCGTAGGGAGTATAATCACCAGCCCGGTGAGCATCTTGCGCCTTAACCAACCCATAAACGCGCTCCGTTTTTACCTCTTCCGTGACCGGCGAATATCACTCGACGCTCGCCCTTAATGCTGTTTGGGAAGCCGTACGATCACTTCCGAAATCCGCTGCCCGTCGATACGGCTGACGACGAACTCGATCCCCTCGTACTGCACTTCATCCCCTTCGCCGGGAACCCGTCCGATCAAGTTGTATAGAAATCCCGCGATTGTGTCAACTTCATCCGCCGGAATTGCGATTTTGAGCGTCTCATTGAGCTCACCGATATTCATCCTGCCGGCCACTTCGTACTCGTTCTCT
>CBFCXB010000251.1:0-4795 GCA_965601905.1 uncultured bacterium
TACATTCGCAATAATATACACCGCGCGGAACTATATACAAGAAAAAGCATCGTGGAACATGAAAATTTAACGGTGCTCCAACGGATCGGTGCTCCAACGGATCGGGGGCCGCCGCCATAACCGGCGTTGCGCGCATGCCCCGGATATGCCAGAATGCGCCTAAGACCTCGAGACGTGGAGTCACATGATCACGCTGCTCAAAAAAGCGGTAAACGGATTCATACGCGACGATGCCATCATGATGAGCGCGTCCCTGGCCTTCTACGCCGCACTCTCTCTCGCGCCGTTACTCATCATACTCGTCACCGCCGCCGGTTATTTTTTGGGGGACGCCCGGGAACACCTTCTGGAACAGGCGGCGCTGCTTGCCGGCTCGCGCACCCGCACCGTGATGGAAATTATACTCGACAACGTCGGAGAGCGCCAATTCACCGGCTCGCTCTCCGCCGTGCTGACCGGCGTGATCGTCCTGTTCTCGGCAACCGCCGTCTTCGCCCACCTGCGCAAGTCGATGAACAGAATCTGGGGGATTGAAGCCGAGTCGAGGCGCGGCCTCCTGTACGGTCTCATTCGGGGCCGCCTCCTGTCCATCGCGATGGTCGCCACGGTCGGTGGTGTCCTGGCAATCTCGTTTTTCGCCAGCGCGACGATGAACCTCCTCATCCCGGGCACGCACACGCTCTGGCGCTACATCAACCACGTCGGTTCCTTCTTCGTGTTCGTGCTGCTGTTCGCGATCGTATTCAGATATCTCCCCGATATCCGGATGCGGTGGCGGGATGTCCTCGGCGGCGCGCTGGTGACCGCGTTCCTCTTCGAGATCGGCAAACGCGGGATCAGCTTCTACCTCGGCACGAGCGGCATCGGTTCCGCATACGGCGCCATGGGATCGCTCGTCGTGATGCTCATTTGGATCTATTACTCGTCGGTGATATTCTTCTTCGGCGTCGAACTGACGTATGCCTATACCTGCACGTACGGCGCCGGCGCCGTTCCCACGCACCATGCACGGTTCGCCCGTGATGATGGGTGCGGTCAAGATCCGCAGCGTGACGGCTCGATATAAAGGCGGCTCCACCGGCAAGCGGAGCCGTCCCGCTGCACTCTAACACCCCTCACGCCCGCCACCCGGCGGTGAATTTATGGACTTTTCAGTTGAAATTGCGTATCGTACAGGCTCCGGTAGTACCCGTTTTGCCCGTACAATTCATCGTGGCTCCCCTCCTCGACGAGTTTTCCCCCGGAAAGCACGAGAATCCGTGTAGCACTCAGAACGGTCGTGAGGCGGTGGGCGATGATGAGCGTGGCCCGCTCAAGCGCGAGACGTTGAAGCGCCTCCTGGATCAACGCCTCGGACTCGGAATCGAGGGATGCCGTCGCCTCGTCGAGAATCAGAATGCGTGGATCCTTGAGCGCCGCCCGCGCGATGGCGATACGCTGCTTCTCCCCGCCCGAGAGCAGCACGCCCCGCTCGCCGATCGCGGTATCATACCCGTCGGGGAGCTGCGAGATGAAACGGTGAGCATTTGCGGCCCGCGCGGCGTCGACGATCTCGCCGTCCGTCGCGTTTCTTCTGCCGTAGGCGATGTTCTCCCTGATCGTGCCATCGAAGAGGAAGATATCCTGCGGGACGATACCGATCGCACCGCGCAACTCGCTGAAACGCACGCCGCGGATATCGGTGCCGTCGATCGATATGGCGCCCTTCACCGGATCGTAGAATCGCGGCAGGAGGTTGACGAGCGTGGTCTTCCCGGCGCCGCTCCTCCCCACCAGGGCAACAACCTCCCCGGCCCGCACGGTGAACGAGATGTCCCGGAGCACATGCTTCTGGTCCGGTTCGTAGCGGAAGCTGACATTATCGTACACGACGGTGCGTGGGCGGGCGGGCAGCGGAACGGGAGAGGGCGGGTCCTGAATCTCCGGCTCGGTATCAAACAGCTCAAAGATGCGTCCCATGGCGGCCAGGGCGCGCTGCACCTGGATATTCGTGTTGGTAATCTCCATGGCGGGGCCGAAGAGATACTGTATATAGGCGCTGAAGGCGACGAAGGCGCCGATCGTCATGTTCCCCCGCATGATCTCCCGCCCCCCGAAGAACATGATCGCGAGGGGGCCGAGCGCACCGATGAACATGATCACCGACTGCGCGATCATTCCCGTGAGTTCATACCGTGCATGGACCTTGACGCTCTCCCCCAGCTTCCGCGCGCAACGGATCGCCTCGTACTTCTCACGGCCGAATGCGAAGATGGTGTAAATACCGGCGAAACGCTCCTGGATCGTGCTGTAGGCCTGGCTCTGTTTCTCCATCGCATGGTGTCCGAGAGAGCGCAGCCTGCTGTTGAAGAGACGCAGGGCGAGGATATAGAACGGCAGGATCCCGATGGCGATCAGGGCGAGCTTCGCCTGGAGCCAGAAGATCAGGACGAGGCCGATGCAGAATGTCAGGATGTTCATCACGTACATCAGCAGCGTCTCGGCCATGAATCCCTGGAGCGATTCCACGTCCCGCTGGCTGCGCGAGGCGAGGTACCCGCTCTGCATGCGGTGGAAAAAGCGCAGCGACTGCCGCTCGAGATGCTCGAACAGCTTCACCTTGATATCGAAGAGCACCTTGTTGCGTATCCTGATGAGGAAGTAATTCTGGAGAAAGGTCGATGCGGCGTGGAACAGGTTCAACGCAAGGTAGCCGGCGCAGATCATGTAGAACAGGTTGAAGCGACTGCCGGGGAACACGCGATCGATAACGTACATCGTTATCAGCGGGAGCGCCGACTGGAACAGCGTATTGACGATCATCAGGGTGCCCGCCGTAGCGCCCTTCCGCCAGAAAGGCCTCAGGAAGAGGAGAAACCTCCCTGTCAGCCGGTAGGCGTCCTTGCCGAGTATCTTATTTACAAAGCGTTCCATTTTATCGGGCGGTTGCCCGCGGACAGAACCCTGTCAATGATTGATTTCGACTGCATTACGGGGCATTCGCTTTCCATGCGATGATACAATTCATATATCCACTACCATAGCATCCGGCGTGATGTCAATTCGAAAAGCGTCGATTAACCTCAATCCGTCATTCTTTCGGAGGTAAGTTTTTGGCCGGGCGCCGGGACGGGGGCGCTCCGGCTCAAACAGTCCTCACGCACCGGCACATAAACGGTATATCTCGATAGATCACAGGCGGTGGTGTGCCGGTGCGCTGCGGAACTCGCCGTCGGCCGCCGTCCCTGCGCGCCCGGCCGGTGTTTCCATTGCGACTTTTTTGACGGATTGAGGTTAATAATAGCAACACCGGTGGAATGGTGGTATAGTGGACCCCGAATTTTCGCGCGCCAGAGCGATCAAGGGACCACGGCTATCACATACAGGGGAGGCTCACCATGACGTCCACCGAGAGGGTGTATTCCGCGCCCGGGCACTACATCGTCGTTCCACGCAACGACTGGTACATATTCTTTGATCCGCTGCATTTCAGTTTCACCCGTGTCAATGAACACGGCAAGGCGATTCTCGAATCGGTCGGGCAGGAGTCGACGGCGCGGGAGGTCGCCCGGGCGGTCGCGGAGCGGTCCGGCTACGAATCCGCCGACATAGAAGGTGCCGTGGCGACCTTTCTCGAAGACATGACCGCGACGAGATTCATCCACGAAGGTCCCTACACACCCGATATCGCCGAGATCCCGGATCTCGAGCACGGCAGACCGGGCACCCTCTACGCGCACCCCACCTACCGCTGCAACCTGAGCTGCATCTACTGCTACAACAAGAAGGAGCGGAGGGTGAAGCCCATCGAGGAGCTCACGACAAAGGAGTGGTTCGAGATATTCGACCAGGCGAAATCTCTCGGAGTCCATGAAATCATCTTCACGGGGGGAGAGCCGTTGCTCCGGTACGACATCTTCGAGCTGGCCCGGTATGCAACCGGCATCGGCATGAACAGCCAGATGCTGACGAACGGTCTCCTCGTCGGCGGGAACAACATCGATGAGATCATGAAGACGTTCGCTGCCGTGGGATTCAGCATCGACAGCCACATCAGGGAAAAGAACGACTCACTCCGGGGCAAGGGGGCGTTCGATTCCACGGTCAACGCGATGCGGACGCTGCATGCAAACGGCTTCTCCTTCACCGCCAAGGCGGTCATCACCAAGCACAACGTCCGTGAACTGCCCGATCTGTACAAATTCTTTCTCGAGGAATTCGGCACCGGCAACCTCATCCCGAACCTCTTCATACCGCCGACGCGGGAGATGACCGACCTTCTGCCGGCGCTGGAGGATTACCTCGAGGCGATGAACGGCGTCGGCAGGGTCGTGGAGAATTTCTACGGCGACGACAAGGCGTCGATCCTGCGCTTCCACGGGGTGCCGGACAGGCAGTACCAGTGCGGCGCGGGGGCGGGCGAGATCAGCCTGGGCCCCGACGGCTCGGTCTACCCCTGCCAGGCCCTGCACAAGGACGAGTTTTTCGCCGGCACCGTCAAGGAGCAAAGCCTCCGGGAGATCTACTACGATTCGCCGGTGCTGAAAAAACTGCGCGGCTGCACGGTCGATGCGATCGAGACGTGCCGCGACTGCGACGTGAAACATCTCTGCGGCGGCGGGTGCCGTTCGCTCGCGTACAACCTGTTCGGTGAGATCGACTGCCACAACTCGTATAGCTGCGAGTACCTGAAAAGCCTCGCCCATGCGATGCTGTGGAACAGCTCGTGCGTCCCGATCGACCAGTTGCGGGAGCTGCAACGCGAGCAGAAGAAGGCGGGCATGCTCATGCGGGGCGGGGACACGTTCATGCAGAT
>CBFCXB010000252.1:0-4779 GCA_965601905.1 uncultured bacterium
GACTGGAACTCGCAGACAGCTACTGTTTCAATCACCACAAGTGGATGTTCACCAACTTCGACTGCGACTGCTTCTACGTGGCCGACCGAGCGGCATTGATCAAGACGCTGAGCATCCTACCCGAATACCTGAAGAACAAGGCGACCGAATCGGGCGCCGTGATCGACTACCGCGACTGGCATATCCAGCTCGGGCGGCGCTTCCGTGCGCTGAAGCTCTGGTTCGTAATCCGTCACTACGGCGTCGAGGGGCTGCGCCATCACATCAGGCGTCACGTGGCGCTGGCGCAGGAATTCGCGGGATGGATCGAGGAGAGCGAGTGGTTCGAGCTCGCCGCGCCGCCACCGCTGAACCTCGTCTGCTTCCGGCATCGTGGTGGTGACGATATTAACGAAAAGCTTCTCGGGCGGCTCAACGAAAGCGGCGAGCTGTATCTCACGCACACGCGTTTGGACGATCAGTTCACGCTTCGTCTATGCGTCGGACAGACGCATACGGAGATGAGCCACGTGCGGCGGGCGTGGGAGCGCATCCGGGAAAACGCCTCCGATATCCGCAATCGGCATGATATCGATTCCCGGGAAGATCCGTGACCGCCGAGTGACGGGTCATAACGCTCCGGAGGATCGGGATACATGAGAGCTGTATCCCTCGACGCCGACATACAGGTTCGTGATATCCCAGCTTACAAGAGATTAATCAGATCGTTACTCTGTCCCCACGGGATATCATGAGCCGCAACGGGAAGTACAACAGGCGTGCCGAGTGACATTAAAATATAAACACAGCAGCAGTGATCGTGAGTACATTACGCATTGTTCAAACACTGTATCCGGTTCATTCCACGGATGTGTAATAATAATTATAACATATGAACTCCCACGGCGCCATTCCACACCAAACAGGTATGTTGTTTTCCTCTTGCGCCGTAAGTGCTTAAGATGGTATAATATGGACGTACTCTGGTTCACGATTAATAGAGACCCCCACGTGCAATGTTATCCCCGAAATGGTGGTGCTACGCTTTCACAATTTACGTTTCACACGAGGAGGGTACCGATGAAACGGACAGTCGTAATCGCTCTCGCGCTCGCCTGCCTCACGCTCATCGTATTCGCAACGGGGTGCTGGGAGGTGTTCTGCCCCATCAATGAGGAGCCGGTCGCCGTCATCGACAAGCCACCGCTCCAGCACTCCGGGACACAGTCGTACGCGACGACCGTGACATTCGGATGGCACTTCGAGACAGAGTGCAAGCCCCTTTCGACCCGTTACCTGTGCATGCTGGTAACAGACACCAATGACGTATACGATCCCAACTTCGATATCGTCCAGGATCTCAACGCGAATCTCTGGCGTTATGAAGACAAGTGGTCCGCTTGGATACCATACGGCGCACCTGACGATGCCGGCCGCGAGGTCAAGTTCAACGGGCTGACGGCTGGATCTATGCACTTCTTCGCCGTCCAGGCGAGAAGTTACTGCGGTGTTGTAACCACGCAATTCAATTTGAACAAAAACGTACGGAGGTTCATTGTAAGTGCAACCAAGGGGCCGTTCCTGACCGTCGGTGAGACGTACCTCGGATACTCCAGATTCATGGGAACCAATATGCCGCCCGCAACCTACGACATCCCGCCGGGCGTTCCGCTCAATTTCAAGTGGGAAGCCGATGTGAGCGATTACGGCGGCGAGATCGTCTGCTACCGCTACGGTTGGGATGTTACGGATATCAACGATCCGGACGAATGGGAAGTGCCGTGCGGTCCCTCGTACACCGCGGCTCCATCGAGGACTTTTTATTCCGGTACCCACACTTTTTACGTGGAAGTCATCGACAACGGCGATAAAACGACGCACGCGGCGATACAGATCAATATCATCCCCTTCGCGATGGACCGGAACCTCCTCTGGGTCGACGACTTCTTCTCCACGGATCCGCAATCGCCATTGTACGAAACACCCAGCGAGAGCAACCATGACGCATTTTGGATCGACATCTGCTCGCGCGCAGCGGGATTCGATCCCGGGCAGGATGTGTACGACTGTTACTACGGTCACGCCATCCAGCCGCCGACGATCCAGGAGATCGGCCGGTACAAGAATATCATATGGACTTACAGCTCATCCCAGGATGCATGGCGTAAGATCGTCGTATTCACGCCGGAGAGCGCGGTATACGGCCCGCCGGCTCCTCCTAATTATCTGCCGCTCTTTCTCACCGTGGGCGGGCATCTCTGGACGCTCGGGCGATCCGAGAAGGGGAGCGGTCTGGCCGCCACGTGGAAGGAGACAGCAATGCCGCTCTGGCCGGCGATGTTCAAGCTCGAAATGGCCCAAAGCCCTGAGGACACGAGCGGTGTTAACTGCATGGGGTACCGCGACTACTGCGTCACCGCGATCGACAAGATCTGGGGGAACTTCAAAACTAACGGCGAGGTGCCGCCGAACTACTACCGCAATTTCGATCGTGATGCAATGCGGTTTGCCTTCAAGGACGACACCGACTTCATCACGGGGCAGTATCCCAATCTCCCCGGGAAGCTCGACCTCTGGGAAGAGGTCACAAAGCCCGGCCGGTTCTTCGATCCACAGGTCCGGGGTTTCATCTACTGCGAGATATACGATCCGGAGTACTACATGGAATTCCGGTTTGAGAGATCGCAGGACTGCTTCCACCCAATCTACCGGATATTTACGCGGCACACATTATCCTTCATATACAATCAGACGATCGCGATCTGGGTGACGAAGTATGAGGATGTCGTGCCGCAGGCCGGCGTCGGTGTGGCCGCACGGAGTTTGCATTTCGGATTCCCGCTCTGGTTCTTCGATCGCGCGGCGGTCGACGATATCGTGGAGGTCGTGTTCGACGAGTGGCAGATACTTGCGACGCCGTAGGGAACGGCGCCGCTGGCCGAGAACGCTGCTAAATTGAAAATCGCCATAACCGGACGACCGGGAGGTGTCATCGACGTTCTTGTATTACTGACCAGCACGGGGTTTCGCCGGTAGTCAGATTCAGGAGGGGATGGTCATGAAGAGATTTCTAGCAACGGCCTTTTTCGTGGCCGCTGCCGCCCTCGATCCCCGATACGTCAGGTCGAATCACGACGATTTCTGGATCGCCAACTGCTCCCGCGCCGGTCGATAAAATCGTCTGGGTCGTATTCGATGAGTGGGGGATTCTCGCGGTGCAGTAAACTCGCTCGGAGGTACCCGCGTCACGCTGCTACTTTCCGGGTCCGATCCTGAACCAGCCGTTCGGCGAGACGACCTCGCGTTCGAGTCCCCGATAGCCCCTGACATGCCAAAGGTAGATCGTCCCCGGCTCGAAGAGCGTTCGCAGCGAATCGGGGACGGACCAGTACGAATCCTCGATGCGATCGATCCGGCACACCGAGCTGAGCTGGGACGTGAATATCTCGACGGCGAAGTAATCTTTTCCGCCCTTCGCGTGCCATGCAAACTGTTCCGGCGTCTGTGCGATCTCACCGACAGGCGATTCGAGCATAATGCCGTACTCGAAGCCCGCCCCTCCCCGTAACGGACCCGATGCGGGGGACCGTCCGGGGCTGTTCCTCTCTAGCTGCATGAACACGAGAAGAACGGCCGCGGCGGCCGCGACCGGGGCGAACCACGCGAAAGCGAACCATCTGGTTCGTGAGGTCCGCCGCGCCGAAACGACGGCGGGCAGGATGCGCTCCTCGAACGCCCGTTCGAGTTTTATCCTTGCATCATACCAGCCTGCTTCCCGTTCGAGTTCCCCGTCGGAATCGATTCCCTGGAAGCGTCCGAGGCGCCTCAGCTCGATCCGGCACGCGGGACACCCATCAAGATGCGCGCGGATCGCGCGCGCTTCTTCCCCGTCCAGAAGACCTGCCGACCAATCGGCAATTCGCGATAATTCCGGATGGAACCGTGCATTTTTATCCGTCATGACTGAATCCCCTACGTTCAACGAGCGTCCTGAATTTCCTCCTGGCGTTCTGTATCAATGTCCGCGCGCCCGTAACGTTCTCGCATCCCAGCATCATCGTCACCTCGTTCACCGTGAGTCCCTCCCAGTAGTGCAGGACGAAGGCCTCCAGCTCATCCGCGCTCATCACATCCCGCGCCGCCGCTATAATTCTCCTCAGATCCTCCCCCCGGTCGAGCCGCTCGAATATATCCCTGTCGGCCAGGGTCGCCTCGATACTCCCCTCGACCGCGAGCATCCGGTGCCGCCATACGGTGCCTTTTTTCGCCAGCTCGCCGAGGCAGTGGTTTCTCGCGACCTGATAGGCCCACGTCGAGAAGCGCGAGCGTCCCGAGAAGCTGGAAATTTTTTTGAATATCTTTATAAATATCTCCTGCGCTAGGTCGACCGCCTCTTCCTCCTCGTGCGTGTACCTGAAGCACCAGAGATAGACCCGCTTCTGATACCGCCGGAAGAGCTCCGCGCACGCATCGTCGGTCGGACGCCGCGCGATCCGAACCGACAACTCCTCGTCCGTTGCAGCCCTCAGTTGCGCTCTCACCCCTTAGACACCTTTCACCGCAAAATCGACATACTTTAATTGCGGCTCAGCGGCAGCTCGCAGCTGGCCGCTGCAGCCGCAATTAGCTGGTGCGGCGCGAAGCGTCCGCGCCAGCTAATTTCCGTTTATCTGCAGAGAGACACCACCGTCACCGACAAGCACGAATGATGCCCAGAGGGCCGGCGCGGCGCCGGCATCCTCCCAACCGGCCGCCTCGAGCTGCGTCTCCCTGAGTGCCGCCGCGGCCGTTCTGCCTCCC
>CBFCXB010000253.1:0-4776 GCA_965601905.1 uncultured bacterium
TGAGCTTTCGGTCATAGCGGAAATAGGCTCGCAGCATCTTGGGAATGGTGAATACTATTTGGTGATGGTAAGTGGGCTCTGAGAGATCGCCTGCGACCCATCTCGCCCACTCCTCTGCCCTCCGTGCTTGGCAGCTTGGGACACATCCGCGGGTCTTGCAGCTGAAATGCAGGAGTTTCTCCGCGCCACAGCTTTCACATTTGATACGGGCGAATCCGTTCGTGGGATTGCCGCAGTCAAGGAAACGCTCGACGACGCTCTTGGCCACACCGCGCAGTGCGCCGCATGCGTGCTGGAAACGCCCTTCGTAGTTGCCGACAAAGTTCTGCCAGTGATCACTGAGAAGATGATGGAGAGGATTATCTCCAAAACGGCGGGCACGGTAAGCCACGGCGCATGTCCTGTCCGACTATCTCGAGGCCTGCCGCGAGCGCGGCATATTCGAGGTTCGTATCATCCACGGCAAGGGAACGGGATCGCTCCGCGAAACGGTCCATGCGATCCTGCGGCGACCTCCATATGTGGCGCGCTTCCGCCTCGCCGGAGAGGACGGCGGCGGGTGGGGCGCGACGCTCGTGACGTTGCACCGCCGGTAGCACGACTCCCGCCCGCGGGACACTGCGATTTGATTCAAATGGATGACATGAGCAATTCGATGAGGCCGTGCAAAGCGTTTCGCGCCATTGAATTGCTCATTGACTGTAAGCGGATATGGTGATAGAATCAATCCTCGGCGATCTCGAAGCTATTCAGCGTGTACTTATCGATTTGTTCCCTCGGCGCATGCAACGCAACCGGGACTCCGTTTTCAGGGCTTATACACATGGCACATGCCGATCCGTTCCGCTGGAAATGGCTCCTTTCCTCGCCTCATCTGTCGAAAGCATCACGTGTAGGCGAAGGATGGAATTCTCCTCCGCGCCCGCCGGGCCTCGCCGGCCGCCGTGGCAATGAGCGGCCGGTGCCCACATCCTCGAAAAACCAATGGCTGAAAGAGTCGGCGACACCGGCGAACACCTTCTCGCATGGCAATTTCCTCTCTGCCGAAAAGAGGGGAGAAACAGAAAGGAGTACAATATAAAACTATTTATGACACTTAGGCTCACGTGGAATTAGCCCCTTTTACGGGAGGAGCGACATGAAACTCAGGACAGTCTTTCCCGTCGTATTCATTTTGGTCTTGCTCTGTTCGACGCCGTGGCTGTCTCCACGTTCCGAAACCGGTGTGGCGGACGCCGTTCTCGATCGAGGTGGGATCCAGCTCAAATCGGGATTCAAACGTATCCAACGAATGCAGAAACCGGATATCGAGCGTGTACTGACTGCCGCGAGTGCCGGGCGCGAACCGGTTCTCATCCATTTCTCCGAAACGCCGACGCGAGACCAGATGAATGATATAAAGACAAACGGTATCGAGGTTCTTCATTCGATCGGTAGACGGACACTGCTCGTTCGCGTCGCGGGCGAGCCCGGGATGATCGGTACTGTTTCCGGACTGATGACATGGGCCGGTACGCTGGGCGCAGAGGACAAGATATCAAAGCCCCTCCAGGAGGGACGGATCGCTTCGTGGGCGCGCGAAGGAGCCAATCGGGCGAGGGTTTTCATCGTTTTCTTCAACGACGTCGATCCGGTGACGGCGCGAACTGTCGTCCTCGAGAACGATCTTCCCGTCAGGTACCAGATGTCGGTCGTCAATGCGATTCTGACCGCCGCGACGCCGGCGGAGCTCCGGCGTGTCGCATCCCGCCCCGAAGTGTCCTGGATCGAGCAGGTGACGCCGTGCTATACGAATTTTATGGATCAGGCACGTCCGTCCGTCGAGGCCGATTTCGTTCAAGCTCCCCCCATGGGTCTCGACGGTGCCGGCGTCACGGTGATGGTGTACGAAGCAAATACCAACGTGGCGCCACATCCCGATTACGAGGGCAGAGTCACGAACGGCGATGAACTCATTGCCGAAGGGCACCATTCCGCGATGGTGGCGGGAATCATCGGCGGCGATGGAACGATGGAGCGTAAATATTGCGGGATCGCTCCGGCCGTCGAGATGGTCTCGTACACCGTTGATAGCTGTGCCTTGGGCCAGATACCGTTCGTGGATACAAACTGTGAGATGGAGCAGGAGTTTCTCGACGCAATCGATCGGTTCGATATCGATATCGCAAACCTCTCCATGGGAATAAATATCTGTGAGGAGGCGGCATCAGATCCGGATTTGTGTGATCTCTACAGCGATTACCGTGTCGGATCCATTCTGTTCGACGAGCTGTCGAGGGGAAAGGATGGGCGAAAGCCCATTCTGATCGTCTGTTCGGCGGGCAACGAGAGAGGGTGTACGAATTGCGGCGACCTCGACAACAAATGCTCGATCGGTCCGTCGGCAACGGGGAAGAATATCATCACCGTCGGCGCAATCAACTCCAATGATCGCTCCATGACCCCGTTCAGCAGTTGGGGTCCGTTGGAAAGCTTCCGCCAGAAACCGGAACTGGTCGCTCCCGGCTGCCAGAGCGACGGGGACGAGGGTATCACCGCCACGTTCGAACACGGCATTCCTCCAGAGTATTATTGGACAGATTGCGGGACGTCGTTCTCCGCTCCGATCGTTTCCGGGTGTGCGGCGCTCCTCTACCAGAAGATGAGGGAAATGTACCCGGCGGAGGAGCCGCTCCCCTCTACAGTCAAAGCCGTGCTGATAAACACATGCCGGGACCTCGGCGATCCCGGATACGACAAGAAGTTCGGGTTCGGGGAGGTGAATGCCGACGCCGCCGTTCATCAGCTCGAAAGCGATCTCTGGGGCACGAGTACGGTCTCGAACGGCGTAACGGATACGATCGATTTCTATGTCGAGCCCGATGACGAATCTCTCTGCGTAACGGTATCCTGGCCTGATCCTCCCGCATGGGATGGAGCCACGTGGGCCATTCAAAATTACATTTCGATCAGACTCGTTTCCCCCACGAATGCATATCACGACAATTCTAGAAGTGACAACACGCTGAAAGTGGCGATACGGGGTGCGGATCTGGAGACGGGAAACTGGAGGCTCCTTACGATCGGCAACATGGTGAGCGGCGCGCAAACGTACTCGTACGCCATCTACTCACCGACACCAAAGCCCGAGGTTACCGTCGATGTGATCGAGCCGAACGGCGGTGAAATGATTCCTATAGGGAAACAGGTGACCATCGAGTGGGATGTGTCGGGTGATATAAACGATATCGATGTGTTCCATGTGGGGTACGAAGAGGGCGATCGGTACGAATCGATAGCCGTTTTGCCGGGCACCGATCGGGATTACGAATTGTCCGTTCCCCTGCTGGAATCCGAATACTGCCGTGTGAGCATCACGGCGGTCGATGACGAAGGGCGCAATATCGGCATCGATTCGAGCGACGACTATTTCACGATCTATCACCAGAAGACCGAATGGACACCGGATGGTGTTCCGCTCCATGCAACCGAATACAGGCAATGCAGCGTAAAGCTTGCATCCGACGGTGCCGGGGGAGCGATTGTCTTATGGTACGATGGTGAGACGGGGAGCGAGGGCACCTATGCCCAGAGAATCAACGCCGACGGTGATTTCGTGTGGAACGATCCCCTCTTTATCGGCGGGGGACCGATTTCTCTCTGCAAGAGCTCCGCTGACGGTTACATAGCGGTCGTGAGTGGTGAAAATTACAAAATTGTCGCACAAAAATTCGATGCGGATGGCAATATCCTTTGGGATACCAATCCCACGGTCGCATTAGAAGGTGGTGGGCCTTACGAGAGCATCTCTGCAAAATCCGACGGGGCGGGTGGCGTACTCATATGCGCGGGCACCTTGGCTCCGATCGGATTCCCGCGACAACGAGTCATCCAGAAGATCGATTCGAACGGCCAGGTCTTGTGGGATACGGGGGGAGTCGAAATCGCAACGACGTACGATCACGGTGGGGGGTGCCAATACTCCTCGACAGAAGTAGATTTCTCGCCGAACGCGAACGGTGGTGCGATCGTCGTTTACAGCGAGTTTGGTTCCTACCCTCCTCTACTCCGTGCTTCTGCCTCCGACAGCCCGTACGTCTATCTGACAATCATCAACCAAGCCGGCTCCATAATCCTGAATGAGAGACTCGCCGGCACCTCCGATGACGAGCAGGCGCTTCCCGCCTGTATCTCCGACGGCAGCGGTGGAGCATTCATCGTGTGGAGCGATTGGCGGCCGCAAAATGGTCTATACCTCCAGCGGGTGAATGCCGCGGGGGATCGTTTGCTCGCGCCTCAAGGTGTACGTGTCACGCAGGATGGTTCCCTCGGTGTACCGAAACTGCATCTCGACAACGGTGACCTTGTTATCACCTTCTCTGTTTACGAAGAGGCCGAAGTCGGCATATCGGCGGTGAAAACCGATTCGGACGGCCAGCCGTTATGGAATTCGCCGCGCACCCTCATTTCGGGGGAAGCCTGCGGCGAGCTGGACGCCGCGACGTACATGGCCGGCTCCGGATTCTTCCTCGTAAAAAACGTGGAGAGCGGTACGCGCACCGACCTATTCGTTGAGAAGCGGGATGTCGACGCCGACTACGAGTGGGAATACGCCTTCTGTACGGCCGAAGGTTACCGCCACAACGACGATCTGACCACCGACGGAGCCGGCGGGGTGATCCTGGGCTGGACCGACCACCGCGATTTTTACAACGGAATGGAGAGGGACACCTATCTGCAGTTCCTGAATAGAATCAAGACACACGTCGACCCAAATGAGATGCTGAACCCGGGGAT
>CBFCXB010000254.1:0-4752 GCA_965601905.1 uncultured bacterium
CCTGATGCGCTATCCCGATATTTACGGAGACAAGATAGTATTCAGTTACGGCAGGGATCTCTGGATCGTCGCATCGAGCGGCGGTATGGCGACACGCCTCACGTCGCATGCCGGTGGCGAGGGATTCGCCAAGTTCTCGCCCGACGGCGAGACGATCGCCTTTTCGGGTTCCTATGACGGCAATCTCGATATCTACACGATCCCCGCTGCGGGCGGTGTGCCGAAACGGATCACATACCACCCGTCCGGCGATATCATCGTCGACTGGCATCCGAAGGGCAAGGAGATCCTGTTTCGCTCGGTGAGAGAGTCGAAGACCAATCCGGGCCCACGGTACAGCAGGTTGTTCACGATAGGCCGCGAGGGAGGATACCCCGAAGCGATGCCGCTTTTCGAGGGTGAGCTCACGTCGTACTCTCCGGACGGCACCAAGATCGCGTACAACCGTATTTCACGGGAATTCAGGACATGGAAGCGCTACCGCGGCGGGATGGCCCAGGACATATGGTTGTACGATCTCGTGAAGAACGAGATCGAGCGGTTGACCGATTTCGAGGGAACCGATGCGTTCCCCATGTGGTACGAGAACAGAATCTATTTCATATCGGACCGCGAACACACGATGAACATCTATTGCCTCGATCTCGGGACGCGTGATGTTCGCAAGATCACCAGTCACAAAGACTACGACGTCAAGTGGCCGAGCCTCGGTGACGGCGCGATCGTGTACGAGAACGGCGGCTACCTGTACGTACTGGATCTCGGGACCGAGCGCTCGAGCAAGATCAAGGTCGTTATTCCAGGCGAGCTCAACGAGAAACGGCATCGCTACGAGCGGGTTGCGAACCTGATCCGCGCGGCCGATCTGTCGGGAGCGGGCAACCGTGCCGCCTTCGAGGCGCGCGGTGAGGTATTCACCGTCCCCGCGAAAAAGGGAACCGTCCGTAACATCACGGGGACCTCGGGAATCCGCGAGCGCTCCCCGGCGTTCTCACCCGACGGCAACTGGGTCGCCTATTTCTCCGACGCGACCGGCGAGTACGAAATCTATCTGCGGAAGCCGGACGGAACCGGCGAGGAAATCAAAGTGACAAAGGGGCTGCACAACTATCCCTTCAGCCTCACATGGTCGCCGGACAGCAAGAAGATCCTATTCCACGACCAGACATTCTCCCTGTACTACGTCGATATCGATGAAAAGAGGATACACAAGATCGACGAGGATGAGTGGGGGGACATGAACGACTATTCATGGTCGGCGGACAGCAAGTGGATCACCTACTCGAAGAGCGGTGAAAGCGCATACGGTTCGATCTATCTCTACAACGTGGACGAGGCCGAATCGCACAAGGTTACCGGCGACCTCTACAACGATTACAATCCCGTTTTCGATCCGGAGGGGAAATATCTCTACTTCTGCTCCGACCGCATGACGAATTTCCAGTTCAACAGCTTTGAGTTCAACATCAACTACATCTACCCGTCGAACATCTGCGTGGCGACGCTCAAGACCGACACGCCATCGCCCCTCGCTCCCGAAAGTGACGAGGTCGAGGTGAAGGAGGAGGAGAAAGAGGAGAACGGCGAGGATGCCGAGAAAGAGAAGGATGCCGAGAAAGAGAAGGAAGACGAGAAAGATGGGGAGAAGGAGGAAGGCGAAAAGAAAGAGGATGAGGAAGAGGACAAAGGACTCGAGATCGATATTGAGGGATTCGAGAACCGTGTCATCGCCCTTCCGATCGGTATGGGAAACTTTACCGGTCTCGTACCGGTCGAGGGAAAGCTCTTCTTCGCCGATATGCCCAATTTCACCATCACCTCATTTCTCGATCAGGTATTCACCTTCACCCTCAAGTATTTCGACCTCAAGGAGCGCGAGGTGAAGACCGTGATCGGCGGCATCAACGGGTTTACCTTCTCCGCCGACAGGAAGAAGTTGCTGTACCGCGCAATGCAGACCTTCGGCATCATCGACGCGGCAGCCGGCAAGAAGGTCGGCGACGGGTCGATCGCCACCGGGAGTATGCAGATGAAACTCGATCCCGTCGCCGAGTGGGAACAGATGTTCAACGAAGCGTGGAGGATCGAACGGGATTTCTTCTACGTCGCCAACATGCACGGCGTCGACTGGCGCAAGGTCAAGCAGCGTTACGAGGAATTGCTCCCGTACCTGACGAGCAGGGAAGATCTCACTTATATTATCGGCGAGATGGTGGCCGAACTGTGCGTCGGTCACTCGTACGTGTACGGCGGTGACTATCCGAGTTACAACCGTGTCGGCGGCGCGACCCTCGGGTGCGATTTCGAGATCGATCGCGCCAGCAAGCGCTACCGCATCAGCAAGATATATACGGGGCGCAACTGGGATCAGAACTTCATCGCCCCCCTTGCCCAGCCCGGCATCGGCGTTAAGGAAGGCGATTACCTGCTCGAGATCAACGGCGTCGAGCTGACCTACCCGGACAACCCATTTGCGTTGCTCGAAACGCGGGCCAATGATCAAGTCGTCATCAAGGTGGGACCGGATCCCGACGGCGCCGACGCGAAGGAATTCACCGTGGTTCCCGTGCCGAGCGACATCAATATACGGTACGACGACTGGGTCGAGGGCAACCGCCGGAAGGTGCTCGAGGCATCCGGCGGGCGCATCGGGTACGTTCACGTCCCCAACACGACGGTGGGGGGACTGATGGAGTTCGCCAAGTACTTCTACGGTCAAACGACGCTCGACGGCATCGTCATCGACGTTCGATACAACAGCGGCGGGTGGATGCCGACCCTGTTCGTCGACCGGTTGGCCAGGAAGATATCGAGTTACTGGGGAAGGCGTTACGGCAGGGTTACACAATTCCCTGTCCGTGCTCCGAAGGGGCATCTTGCATGTGTTATCAATGCGTACGCGGGCTCCGGAGGTGACGCCTTCCCGTACCTGTTCAGGCAGGCGGGGCTCGGCCCCCTCATCGGCAAGAGAACGTGGGGCGGCCTCGTCGGCATGAATAGAAACGTCCCGCTCGTGGATGGCGGGTACTGTACGATTCCGGCGGTCGGTTTCTTCGATCTGGACGGTGAGTGGGCCGTGGAGAATGAAGGTGTATCACCCGACATCGAGATCGACAACAGGCCCGATCTCGTGGTGGACGGACACGATCCACAGCTCGAGCGGGCCATCGAATACCTCATGGAGAAGATCAAGGAGGATCCGCCGCGCATACCGAAGAAGCCGCGGGATCCCGACAAGAAGTGATCGTGATAATTTGGGTGGATGCGGGGTGTACTCCACGGACCCCCATGGAGCCCGTGGTGACGGGGCCCCTCCCGGGTACGGGTGGGGCCCTTCTCGCTGCACCGCCGGGACGTGCGGCAGCGGGGTCATTATATGAATTCAGGACGTGTGCAACAGTCGGGTGCGATTGTACGTATATAATCGCGATGAGCAATGACCGTTCTACTCGTTCATCGTACGAACGGTTGTGCGCAGTATACGGAAAAACGCGATACGGGGAAAAAGAGATTTTTTACGTTTTTCCCTTGTCATTTTTTTTTCTTTGTATCAAGCTTTCGTAAAATTTATCGATTTTGAGTGATTGCGCATAAGAAGAGGTACAGCAACAATCGATATGTGAGTGGGTGTGAGACGGACACCCGAAATCGAACGGCACCGTGCCGTTGATACAAGAAGGGGGTGGTATATGGTTGTTGGTGGCCTATCGTGAGTCACAAGTATGCACGTTGTATACGTTTTTATAATGGAGGCATGTGATGAAGAAGGTAACGGTTGCGTGCGCGATTCTCGCGATTCTGATGTTCTCTTCCGCCCTGTTCGCCGGTGAAGTCGGCGAGATCCACTACGGCATCAAGGGCGGCGTCGGTCTTGCAAAGGCCTGGGGTGACGATGTACCGGATGAGGCGGCTTTCAAGCTCGGCGCGAATGTCGGCGCGTTCATGAACTACCGCGTGCACGAGATGTTCGTCGTGCAGCCCGAGGTCTTTTACGCCATGAAGGGCTGGAAGATAGATGTGACGGATGGCGACGAGATCTCAGTGAAGATGGATTACATCGATATCGACGTACTCGCCAAGCTGACGATACCAATGGAGGGCATGATCAAGCCCAGTATCTTTGTTGGACCGTTTGTCGGTATCAACATGACGGCCGACTCCGAGGTCGGTGACGAAACGTTTGAGATCGACAACGCGAAGTCGACTGATTTCGGTATCGTCCTGGGCGGCGGTGTCGATTACGAGATGGAAAACGGCATGATGATCCTTCTCGATATCCGTTACAGCATGGGAATGGTCAACCTCTTCGAGGTTCCCGAGGAAGCCGAGGAAGGCGCGGAAGAAGATGTCGTAAAGAGCAACTCTATTATTTTCATGGCGGGGGTTGCCTTCTAGCGAACGATCGAGCCGAAAACGGACAGATACATATTTGGGCGCCAGCCACGATTGAACGGTGATCGCGGCCACCGATGGAGCCGTGACCGGAAATGCAATCCGGCGGCAATCGTTCAGAGGGATTGAGGCTAGCGCCCAAATTTTACTTGCGGCCGAGCGGCAGCGAGATGCTGGCCGCTGCAGCCGGAATTCGATGGCGAGGCGCGAAGCGTCCGCGCCATCGAATATACCCGTGTATCGATAAGCTCCGCCGCCGGTAACGCCCGGCCGTCGACGGCGGCCGGGAAACGGTTTCCGTAGGACCCTGAGACACTCACGGAACAAGCTTTCTCTTAGCGGCGTATAGATTGTATTCCC
>CBFCXB010000255.1:0-4733 GCA_965601905.1 uncultured bacterium
GACCGTTTCTGGCCCTCGCCGCACTCGGGTCGGTCCGGTGCGCGGACACGGCGGATGACGATTGCGCGGCCGAATGTTATTACCTCGAGGGTGTCGCGAGCGAACGGGTCGAGGATTACGGGCGTGCAACGGCCGCTTTCTTGAAGGTACTCGCCACGACACAGCAGGGCCGCGACTGTCACAAACGCGCCGCGCTCGACTACACAAGGTTCCTACAATCCATGGTGACCGACAAGATAATGGTTCTCGAAAAAACGGGGACCATATCATCACCGTTACACGAAGGAGAGGATGGATCATGAAGATATGTCCATTGGTAACCCAGGCTATCGTGCTCGAAGAGGAGGACAAGTCACTCCTCGTGCGCGAAGCCGACAGCGATGACCTGGAAGAGGGCAGCAATGAACAGGACGAAGAAGAAGCGCTGCACGAGGAGCAACAGGATGACCCGGACATCTTCCTGAATCCGGATGTCGAACCGTCCGATCCCGCGATCGAGGACGAGTACGGCTTCGACTTAGCGAAGGAGGGTCGTTCCGTCCGGTTCGTCGCCAAGGCCTACCGCGGCGAGGTCGAATGCCCCGGCGGCCCCTGGCGATTCTTCTATACGTAACATCAATCAGGCGGTTTCTAGGCGACCCTCTCGATCAACGAAAACGCCGACACGGTAAACGACGGGAAAATCGACGAGATCAAATCCGAGGTCGAGATGATCGGGAATTCCCAGCAGAAAAGCACCGAGGAGATCCTCTCCCTGATCAAGGAGCAGGAAGAACGGGGCGGCGGCATCGTAGACTCGCTGAACGAATCCCTCGAAAACCGCATGGGAGAGCTCAAGGGACTCCTCAATTCGGTGATCGACGAAAACAAGGTGATTATCGAAAGTATCTCTGAGACCCTCGCCGAGAAGATCGAGGATATTGAGGAGAAACTGGCGGCGAGCGAACAGCACATCGACGGCTTCAGGACCGAAGTCTCCTCGTGGAAGGAAGGCCTCGACCAGAGCCTCGAAACGCTTTCGGCCGGACTCGATGAAAACGGCCAGCTCATCAAGAAAGTCTCCCAGAACCACGCGGAAATCGTCGAGATGGTGGAAAACCAGAAAAAGAATTTCGAAACGGAGGAAAAGAAACGGCACCGGAGCGACGCGAAACGGCTCAACAACGCCGGCGTCGTGGCCTACCACAACGGTCAGTACGAAAAGGCCCTCGAGTTGTTCCAGAAGGCGATCGAACTGGACCCGGAATTCACGGAAGGATACAACAACCTTGGTTTGACGTATACGGAGATGACGCAGGAGGAGAAGGCGACGGAGGCGTTCAAGAAGGCGATCGAGTTGAACCCCAACCTCGCCGCCACGTACAACAACCTCGGCTATGCGTTCTACCGGCTGGGTTCGCACACGGAAGCGATCGAAATGTACCAGGAAGCGATCGGCCGCAGCAAGGACAACAGCGCCGCATATACCAACCTCGGGAACGCGTACTACAAGCTGGACAGGATCGATGATGCAATCGAAGCATGGAACACGGCGGTCCGCATCGATCCGAGTAACGAGAAAGCGCGGAGGAACCTGAAGCGGTTCAACGCGGAGGTGCACGAAAACGGCTGATACGGGTGTCGAACGTAAAGCGGAACCGGCGGGTCGAGGGACCCGGCCCGCTGCTGGAAGGAGGCGCGGCGCGGCGGCGCGGCGCCCGGCCGGTCGTTCACCGGGAACGTATTTCCGGGATCGGTTTGACCCTGATCGCACGGGGACCATGGGGACCCTCAATGAGCTCGTATTCGACCCGCTCGCCCTCGTAGAGCGTACGGAATCCATTCCCCGTAATATCAGCGTAATGGACCTTTACATCCCTTCCGCCGGCGTCGGGCTGAATCATGCCGCACCCCCCATTTTCGTAAAAACACTTCACGCGCCCCGTGCGTCTCACGTCCCTCCCTTCGAGCAAACGGTACGAATGAACGGTAGCACGCGGAACGCGCGCGGACAACACGAAATCTCCGTGCAGCCGCGATAGTTGCGCGGCATTCCGATGGTTGCTGTATTGGCACTGTTCTTGCGAGAGTTTTGATGAAAATCTGTACAAAGGGCGGGGTACAACGTCATGTCGAGACTTCAGATACCGTACGATAAGGTTCTTCTCGATCCGACCGATCTCGATTGGGAGAAATTCGACGAACTACTCAGGTATTTTTTCGACCTCAGCAGAAAGTACCCGCTCGTCACGGAGATCTACAACCAGTACACACAATATTTCGCGTTCATACGCGACGGCCAGCTCTACTGGGCCACAGTCCGTTGTGAGGACGGATTTCAGGGTATCACGGTGCGCAAGTTCCTCTCGAGTCTCAGAAAAACGCAATTCCCGAAGATCATCGTGTATCAGACGAGTCTCGTGCTCTACCACTCTCTCCTCGTCTATCTGCAGAAGAAACCTGATCTCAAGGTGAATTCGAACCTCGTGGACCTTGATGAACTGATAAACGACGTGGAGCAAAAGCGGCGCAGCGCTCTGGTGACGGCATTCCAGCCGGGCAACCTGATCATTCTGCGTTATCAGGACGGCAAACCGATCTCGTGTTACGGAGGATCCCCTGCCGTTTGCCCCCACGAAGCCAACGGGCGTGACGATTTTCTCGTCAGGATCTACACGCTCTCCGCGCGCAGTCCCTTCGAGATCAGGCTCTTCACCGATCTCATCGTATGCCATGCGGAGGATGCCCGCCCGCTCCCCGAGCAATTCAGCGGCTCGATATCAATGTTCTACCTCAGCAGGCCCCCGAAGCTCGTCGTCCGGCTGAAGAATCGTCCCCTGAAGAACTATACGATGACGGGCGCAGAGCTCAGCATCGGACGCCTCCCGCAGAACGACATCGTGATCGACAACCTGAGCGTATCGCGGCGGCATCTCGTCATCGCCAAGACGAAGGATGGTTACATTCTCCGCGACTGCGAGAGCAAGAACGGCACCTTTCTGAACGGCCGGGAGGTAAAGGAAGCCACCCTCTCCGACGGCGACGTCATCACCATCGGCAAGTACCAGATTGTCTTCCAGAAGCAGGGCGATGAAACGGCGAGCGTGAACAGTATGGATCAGACCGTCATTATTCCGAACTTCCGTACCGGCGCGAACCCGGATCTGTTCACGGTCCGGTATCCGCAACGCGCCCCGCGGATATACCGACGCTCCAATCACGAGGAACATGTTATCGACAGGGATGAAATGGTCATTGGAAGGGGGCGGCAGGCGGACATTCGCCTGAAAGGCCTGTTCGGACCGCGCGCCTCGCTCACTATTATACGGCACGATGACGATTATGTACTCCGGAAGATCGGCGGCCCGAGCATGCTGAACATCAATGGAGAGGAAATGGAGGAAAAGGTTCTCGAGGAAGAGGATCTGATCGCTATCGGCACGGAGGAGTTCGTTTTCAAACGGTGATTATGATGCGCTATCTGGTTTTCTCGGACATTCACGGTAACATCGAGGCACTCGGGATGGTTCTCGAGGAAATCGCTGCGATCCGCCCCGACATCGTCGTCTCGCTCGGCGACGTCGTCGGCTACGGGGCGAATCCTCGCGAATGCGTTGAAACGGTAGAGGAGTACGCCCACATCCGTGTAAGCGGCAACCACGACCTTGCGGTCGTAGGTCTCGAGGACAGCGACACGTTCAACCAAACGGCGAAGCGGGCGATTCATTGGACCGCCGGGACGCTGGAACCACGTCACCACGAGATGCTCGAACGCTACGATCCGGTCCGCCGGTACGGGGGATGCATCTTTGCACACGGCTCACCGGTCTCCCCGCTCGACTTCGAGTACATCTACACGGTAGGGGAAGCGAGAAGGGTATTCGAGCAGTGCGGCGAGAAGTTCATTTTTATCGGCCACACGCACGTACCCGGAATTATCTCGTTTACCGAACACGAGGGGTGCAAGGTCATAGAGCATTCGATCGTGAATATCGCGGCAGATTCACGCTACCTGATCAATGTCGGGAGCATCGGACAGACGCGGGACGGCAACGCCGCGGCGAGCTTCGCTATTCTCGACCTCAAGAAGAACCTGATATCGATACGCCGGGTGCCATACGACATCTTATCCGCGCAGAAAAAGATAGAATCGGTTGGGCTGCCGGAGTGCCTGGCAATGCGACTGGCGACGGCACGATGAAGATGCAACGTAATTACCAGATACTCAACACGGTCGCCACCGGCGGCACCGCGGTGCGGTACAAGGCGATACAGAGCTCACTCGACCGGCCGGGCGTCATAAAACGGCTCCACGCCCACCTTACCTCGGACCCCAACTTCACGCGGCGTTTCGAACTCGAAGCAAAAGCGGCGGCGAGTCTCGATCACGAGAATATCGTTCGTATCATCGACTTCGGCTCCACCGACGAGAATTACTACATCGTCATGGAGTACATCGACGGCCTGAGCCTCAAGGAGCTCTTCGAGAAACACGGTCCCCTCCCAGGTGAGTTGGCCATGCTCATCGCACACGAGATATGCATGGGACTGGACCATGCCCACCAGCGCGGCATCATCCATCGCGATATCAAACCGGCGAACATCATGATCACAAACAAGGGACAGGTGAAAATCACCGATTTCGGTCTCGCCAAGCTCCACCAGAGCCAGACGCAGCAGACCGTCGCGAACACGCTGCTCGGCACGCCGCTCTATATGTCGCCCGAGCAGGCTATCGGGGACACCATCGACGG
>CBFCXB010000256.1:0-4717 GCA_965601905.1 uncultured bacterium
GGTCATGCCGATGAAGACCTTCGGCCCCGCCGGGGCGGCGCCGTCCTCGACGATGAACGGATCCTTGATGCCGAGATGATCTCGAAGCGCCTCCTGCTCGGCCCGCGTTTTCGACGAGCAGAACACGAGGGGGATCCCGCGTTCCCGGACCAGATCGAACGCGGGGAGAGCCTCACGGTGATCGTAGGTACGCCGTTCGAGAAGTGAGCCGTCCAGATCGGTGAATATGACAAGTTTCATGGAATGCCGTTTGTGCACCGTCATCCCCGCTTGCCGCCCGTCTTCTGTCGCAAGGTCTGTGCGTAGCGGGCTGATTCTATGCATGAGAAGAAGACTGACTCGTCGATTGACGAAAGTGCCGGGAAATAATGCGGACGGGGCGGATTTTGTCTCTGCTTTATATACCCCTTGCCGACCATTCCACGCCGGATTTCCTTCTTGAGCGGTTCAGGGCAGATCGGGGAATGGTAAATCACCTGCATCGCCAGCGAGCTCATCTCGTCGATATGTTCATTTCCACCTGCCTCATGAAGATGTGGATTACGCGATTCTATCTGAAAAACTTCGATCTTCTGACCCATGATATCTGGTGAGGGACTCTCGATGATGCCACCGTACCGCTCGAGCAAGTTGATGATATGGTACGGTTCGATCGAGTATCCCGACGAGTAATCGAGATTCATCGCGAGATTCATGGTCATGGCGTGCTCGCCGGCGTTACCGGTCTTCATGATCTCGGTTTCGAATCCGGTATAGTGACTGATGAACTTATTGAGCAGGGCGTTCGTATTCGCCGAGGTGCGTCCCCATTTACGGAAAAATAGTTTCCGTTCGACGATCTTCGGCTTGCTGTGCCATACAATCCGTACCATCGCGAACGGCGACCTGCTGATGATGAAACCCGTCGCGTACTCGCGGATGTACTCTTCCACCGAGCCGGGAAAGTAGTTGTCCGCGTCGACGAATCCGACGTACTTCTTACCGGCGAGTTTCGCCAGCATCATTCCGATGATCATACCTTCGGCCTTGCCGTCCCGGATCATTCCCCTGCGGTCCAGAATGCGCCGATACCCGGTCTTCCTGAACGCTTTCGCGATTATGGGATCCTTCTGATGCACGATCAGGGCGTGCTTGCCGGTAAAGGTGCGGATATCGTTCACCGCGTCCCGTTCCATCCTGAAACGATCGACCGGAGCGAGAGAGCTGTTCGACACGATAATGACAAGGCATGGGTGCGGAATACCGCAGAGGACGCCGTCGATCAGCTTGAGCCGTTCCCCGCGAACGGGGACAATGACCGCCAAACCCTTGTAGATATTGTTGAGATCGTTATATGCTATAGTCTGAATGGCGTGCTTTCGATCCGGCGAGATCCCGTTGATCGCTCCGGAATCCAGTTCGAACACCCTCTGCAGATCGCCGAAACAGACGGCCCCGAAACGTTCCATATTCTTCGGCAATTCTATCTTCATGAGTTTTCCCCCTACATGATCCGGATACCTCCACCCTCTGTGTTGCTGGCGTTGACGGGCACATGGAAGCGTACCAGGGTATGCGCAGTACTGCGCGTAAGTTACAACAGTACGAAACGTGTGGCAGTTTTTTATACTAGCGGATCGTGGCCGACGTGTCAATCCATACCTCGCTTCGCCCCCTCCCTTAAAAAATAAGAAACCTACACTGCCCACTTTACGTATAACAGAAAGAGAAAGCGGTATGGATTACGCATGTGAACGTGTTCACGTTTCGAGTATGCCCCATTCACATTGAACGGAGATATCTGCAATGTGTAAGAACCGGATTGACAAGCGATATTCATCACGGAAATTGCTGTTCGTGACCCTGTGCCTGGTGTCCTCGATTCTCAACTGCCGCGTATATCTGCATGCGGCACCAGGAAATGCACCGCCGTACGGAGTTACATTCGAGCAAATTTCGCTCGCTCAGGGGCTTTCACAAAGTTCGGTCCGGTGCATTCTCCAGGACAGCAAGGGATTCATGTGGATGGGCACAGAGGATGGTCTCAACAAGTACGACGGGTATTCATTCAAGACGTACAAGCCGGTTCCCGGCGATCCCAATAGCATCAGCAGCAATTTCATCCGGTGTATCTGCGAGGACCGTTCGGGAAACCTCTGGGTCGGTACGAACGGCGGAGGACTCAATAAATTCGATCATGCCAGCGGCACCTTCATCCGGTACCAGCATGAAACCGGGAACGAGGAGAGCATCAGCAACGATTACGTCTGGTCCGTAATGGAGGACGGGGCGGGCATTCTCTGGATCGGAACAGACGGAGGGGGACTCAACCGCCTCGATCCGGCTACGGCTGTATTCACGCATTACCGATATGATCCGGACGATCCGGGTAGTTTGAGCGACGATGCCGTGCTCGTCGTGTACGAGGACCGATCTAGAACCATCTGGCTCGGCACGCGTAATGGAGGACTCAACCGGTTCGATCCGTATGCAGAGAAATTCACGCGCTATCAGTACGATCCGGACGATCCGATGAGCCTCGCTTCCGGTTTCGTCAGGGCGATATGCGAGGACAAGGCCGGGACCCTGTGGATCGGCACGGATGGCGGAGGCCTCAACCGGTTCGATCGTCAGGGCGAACTGTTTTTCCACTACCGGCACGATCCGGGCGATCCGACCAGTTTGAGCGACGATCGTATCTGGTCGATATACGCCGATCGAACGGGCATTCTCTGGATAGGGACCGATGTTGGGGGATTGAACCTGTTCGTCCCGATGAACGAAACGTTCTTCTCCTTTCGGCGCGATCCGAACGAGCCCGGCAGTTTGAGCGGAAACAATATTTTCTCTATTTACGAGGATAGACTCGGCGTGCTCTGGTTCGGCACCGAGGTGGGCGGCGTGAGCAAGCTCGATCGCGACAAGGGAAAATTCCTGCATATCAAGACCGAGACCGAAACTTACAACGGCTTGAACAACAGCCACGTCTGGTCGATATACGAGGACCACAGTGGCATACTCTGGATCGGTACGCGCAGTGGCGGTCTGAACAGGCTCGAACGCGCCGCCGGCCGTTTCACCCATTATCTGGCCGATGCGATCGATCCGAACAGCTTGGCGAGCAACCATGTGCGGGCCATTTACGAGGCTCCCTCGCAACCGGATATCCTCTGGGTGGGAACGGACCATGGGGGACTCTGCAGGTTCGATCCCGCCCAGGAGCGGTTCCATTGCTATCGCCACGATCCGAACGATCCCCAGAGCATTGGTGGTAACAGGGTCTATTCGATACTCGAGGACCGGTACGGCCTTCTCTGGACGGGAACACGTACCGGCGGCATCAATATACTCGATCGCGAGCGGGAGCGGTTCAGGCGGTATCGTCACGACCGCGATGATCCGGGCAGCATAAGCAATGATTTCGTGTACAAGATATACGAGGACCGCGATGGCACACTCTGGATCGGAACATTCTCCGGCGGTCTCAACAGGTTCGATCGAGAAAACGACCGGTTTATCAGCTACCGCGCCGTTATGGACGATCCGAGGAGTCTGAGCAGCGATTGCATCCTGACGATACACGAGGACCGCGCGGGCACACTCTGGATCGGTACGGGCGGCGGCGGTCTCAACAGATTCGACCGTACGAGCGGGGTGTTCAAACGCTACGGAAATGCCGAGGGGCTCCCGAACGAAGTGGTATACGGGATCCTGGAAGACAGCCACGGTAATCTCTGGATCAGTACCAACGGCGGTATCGCGCGTTTCGATCCGGACACGGGCAATTTCAAGGCGTACACGGTCCACGACGGTCTCCAGAGCAACGAATTCAACGGCGGCGCATACTTCATGAGCCAAACCGGTGAGATGTTCTTCGGAGGGATCAACGGCATCACCGCCTTCTACCCGGAACAGATCAGGGACAATCCGCACGTGCCCCCCATTGTGATAACATCGTTCCGCAAGCTGGACCGGGAAGTCAAGCTCTCGAAGCCTATATGGGACATCGACGAATTGATGCTTTCGTACCGCGACTACATCTTCTCCTTCGAGTTCGCGGCCCTCGACTACACCGCCCCCGACAAGAACCAGTACGCATACATGATGGAAGGGCTCGACGAGAACTGGCTGTATACCGATGCGAGCAAGCGATTCGCCAACTACACGACCCTCCCGCCGGGGACATATACATTCAGGGTCAAGGGTTCGAACAACGACGGTGTATGGAACGAGAAGGGCGCTTCGATCCGTATCGTTATCACGCCGCCCTTCTGGAAAACATGGTGGTTCAGGATAACCGTCCTCGCCGCGGCTGTCTCGATTTTCATCGTGCTGTACCGGAGAAGACTGCGCAATGTGCGTTTTGCGATTGAGCTGCAAACCGCCCATGAAGCGCAGATGTCGATCATGCCGCAATCCGATCCGAAACTCGAGCGATTCGGCATATCCGGCACCTGTATTCCCGCCCATCAGGTGGGAGGCGATTTCTACGACTATATGTGGCTCGACGACGAAAAAACCAAATTCGGTATCGCAATCGGTGATGTTTCGGGTAAGGCGATGAATGCGGCGATGATCGCCGTTCTTTCAAGCGGCATGATCTATTCCAAAGCTGACGAGACGAGCGTGCCCCGCGAGATCATGACGCGGCTCAACCGCTCGATCTTTCGGAAAACACACGAAACGATGTTCACGGCCCTCTGCTTCGCCGCCATCGATACGAAATCGGGGGATTTCA
>CBFCXB010000257.1:0-4704 GCA_965601905.1 uncultured bacterium
GTTACAGCTTGTAGCCGAACTTCCGGAGCAGATCGTGCCGCCAGCTCCGGCCCTCATCGTCCTCGACGCCCTTCGGTTTCTCGCCGTCCACGACGCCGAGAATGCCCCGTCCCAGAGCGGTTTCCGTGATGACCACCTCGACGGCGTTGGCCGAGGCACAGTAGATGCCGCACACCTCCGGCACCGACTTCACCGCGTTCAATAGATGTATCGGGAATGCGTCCCGCATGAAGATGATGAACGAGTGTCCTGCGCCGATCCGTTCGGCATTCGTTTTCGCCAGCTCTATCATTTCGCCATCGTTGCCCGAGTACCGGATAAGGCAGTGGCCGGAGGCCTCACAGAACGCGAGGCCGAACTTGATGCCCGGCGCCGACGCGACGGCGGCCTCGTGGAGATCCTCGACCGTCTTGATAAAGTGGGACTGTCCGAGGATCAGATTGACATCGGCCGGTTTCTCGATTGTGACCATTTTCAGTTCCATCGGGACTCCTCCTTGCATGCGTCGGCCGTTTCGGCGTGTATTCGTTATGTGCAATCCCCCGTGCACCCGTGCACCCGTGCGTGCGGGGTGCGGAGTGCGCATGCCCCTTCCCGCGCGCACCACTCATTCCCAGCTGCCTGGTTTCCGCGTGATCGCTTCACGCGGTCTCAGCGGGGCGAGATGTTGTGCTGCTTGATCTTATTATGGAGATGCTGGCGGGTCACTTCAAGAATTTCCGCCGCCTTGGTGACCTTCCAGTGGGTTTTCTCGAGTGTTTCGATGATGACCTTCTTCTCGACGGCGCGCAACTTCTCCTTCAATGATTTCCGGTGCTCCAGCTGATCGAAAATATCCGATTCCTGCCTCAACTGGGGGAAATGTTCCGTCGAGAGAGCGGTCGAGTCTCCGCTCAGCGCGAGGGCCCTCTCGACCGTGTTCTCCAGCTCGCGCACGTTGCCTTCCCACGTATTGGCGAGGATGAGCTTGATCGCTTCGGGAAGAATGCGGATATCCGGCTTCTCGAGCTTGGCCGAGTACTTTTCGAGAAAATGCTCCGTCAGCGGAAGTATATCCTCCTTGCGCTCGCGCAGCGGCGGGATGTTGATGGGGACCACGTTGAGACGGTAGTAGAGATCCTGGCGGAAACTCTTCTTCTTGATATCCTCGGTGAGGTCCCTGTTCGTCGCGGCGATGACACGGACGTCCACCGTGCGCGATGCGTTGCCGCCGACGCGCCTGATCTCACCGTCCTGCAGCGTGCGAAGCAGCTTCACCTGGAGCGGGAGGGGCATTTCTCCGACCTCATCGAGGAATATCGTGCCGGCATTGGCTATCTCGAACAATCCCGCTTTGTCGCTTATCGCACCGGTGAAAGCCCCCTTCACGTGACCGAACAGCTCGCTCTCGAGGAGGTTCTCCGGCATGGCGCCGCAGTTTATCGTGACGAGCTGCTTGGTTTTTCTCGGGCTGTGAAAATGGATCGCGCGCGCTATGAGTTCCTTCCCGGTTCCCGTCGGCCCCTGGATAAGAACCGTGCTCGAGAGCGGGGCCACCTTCTTGATCATGCTGAATATATCGAGCATCGCCTTGCTCTTGCCGATGATCCCCGAGAATTCGTACTTCTCCGACAGCTCCTGTTTGAGCTCGAGGTTCTCTCTGGCGAGATTCTCCTTCGACAGGATCAGCTCCCCGTGCAGCCTCGCATTCTCGATGGCGATCGCCGCCTGGGATGCGAATGCGGACACGATCGACATGTCATCCTCGGTCAGCTCCTCCACGATCCGGTTGCTGTCCGTGTAGATAACCCCGATGACCCGGTTCTCCAGGGTGAGCGGCAGGCACACGGCCGTTCGCAGATCGAGATCTATAATGCTTTTCTGGTCCCTGAAGCGATCGTGCTCGAGTATATCCGAAATGAAAAGCGGTTTTCCCTTCTTGACGACGTCATCGATGATGCTGTAACTCACCGTAAAATCGTCCTTCTCGAGCGGCTGCTCCTTGCGGTCGCGCGCGATACGGAACTCCATGTCGCTGTTGCGATTGGCTAGCATGAGAAATCCCCGCTCGGTATCGGCGAGTTTGATGACCGAATCGATGATCTTATCGAGGACCTCGTTGAGATTGAGGGTCGAATTCAGTGCCTGCGTGATTCCCATGAGCAATTCGAGCTTGTTCAGCCGGTGCTCGGTCTTTTCGAGCTTGGCCGTGAGGTTGGCGCCCCGCTGCACGGCATCCACCTGTTCGATCTCCGCAAGATTGCTTTCCGCCTCGTCGAACAACTCCTTGGCCTTTGCCGGTTTTTTCTCCCGAACTTCCTTCTTGGTATCGGTCATGTTCTTGGCTCCTCGCTACCGTAACGTTGCGCTTTGCTGTGACTGTTGATTTACTCCGTTTGTACAACCGTTTGTTGCCCGCTGCACAGCTGTACGGATACACTGTATGTGAAATGGCGCCCGTACCGGCATACCATTTGCTATTTTACAATATGACAGACGATTAAAGCTTCTGCTCCGTTGTTTCCCCCGTCGGTGTTCCGGGTATGCTTCTTGATATGTTCCCTGCTGCGGGAGTGATGACATCATGGCACCACAGTGCGATCCTGATGATCCATTCAGTGAATGAATAACTCGGTCCGGGGAGCGCTGGAAGCGGTGGGGGCGGTCGTGAACAGCATCATCCACGGCGGGGTGGGGGTGGCCGAAAAAGGGCATATTTCCCCGTCTGCAGCGTGAAAGGTGCTTAAAAAAGACTGCCATGTCACGCGGAAATGCAGGCGCATAAAGCGCCGCATTCCGCTTCAGATTCTCCATACGCTCTTCCTGGTCTTCAATTTTCGTGGTTCCCGTTGTTCAGGCACACGCTGCACCAATGCTTCTCCATGAAGCTCACGCTTCACCCATTCCAGACCGACGAACATCACAGAGAATCTAACTCTCTCATAGGCTTTCCGTAGGGATTACGGTTCGAATCGTTGTAATGCACCACCTCCTTTAATAGTTGACTGTCGTAACTTATTTCATTATTGACAGTTGCTACCATGCGTTATATAAGGCAACCTCCGTGCCATTGCGGGGCATGCAAGAAGAATTGCCATAATGCCATATTTTATAATGAGTTAAATGCAGTCCCGGCACGCTCGCCTCCTGCATCCTGTGTGAAAATTGACACGAGAATGTAATATATATTTGACACACAGTTATTGAACTTCCTCTTATGTGGTATTATAAGCAATAAATAGCATAAAGTAAACAATATATTACTAGTGTAAATATAAGTTTTCAGTGTATAAGTAATATTACCTATACGGTGGTTTGAGGGAAAATTCTTGCGATAGTGATTTGGGTACGAGTTTGCTTAGAACGCCCTGTCGTTTCTCGCGAAATTCATTATCGGGCCCGGCTCGTGTCCGGAGCCTGCGGCGGTCCCGCCGGGCATCGTATCTCTCTTCCCCGGAGCAACCACGACGCCGCCCTATACGAACTGTCACTTGTCGCCCGCAACGGTCCTAATTGGGAGCCGAAGATTTTCGTGGATGTCATCGTCGAGATCCGCCGTTTCCCGGATAACAGCCGGCTCTACAGCAAAGATGAAAATGCCTACATATATCGCGTGGACTGAGATGCTTTTTATTCTACTAGGGGTGGTTGCGAGTTCCTCAATGGCGGTCGTCAGTCGACCGTACCATCGAGTCTTACCAAACAGCTTCAATAATTTTTACCAATCGGCCAGGGGAGGAGAACCCCGAGCTGATGGGATTTTTCCATCTCTGAATTTCTCTTGATACTGGAGAGTACAGAGGGGGGTATTGACAACGATATAGATGATTTGATACAATTAAGATTCTAGTACGTGCGAGGCGCGGCGCGATAAAGGGACTCGAAAAATAAACAGTGCATCTTTGATGTGTTTGTGTGCTGGGATTGAGGTGCATATGAAGCGATTCACCCAATTCGGGATAGTGTATGTCTTGCTGTTCGTCGCAGGTGTTATGGTCTGCTTTTTTTGTTCCGAAGTTTCGGCGCGCGAGCCTCAGCCGGTTTGTGTATCGCCGATCGACGGAGTGGTTGGCGGCGAGCCGGGAGAGGATCCACACCTGAGGATCAATCCGGAGGCGAAAGTCGTACCGATTTGCATTCCGGAAGGATCGGGTGGAAACGGATCGATGGGGCATACCACGATCGGAGGATCGGAAGTACGCTTCGTCGCGGATCCCGAGGCTCCCAGAGGTGCCGGCTGGACGGCATCCTGGTGGCGGATCTCGATGATTCATTGGAAAAAGAAGGATGCAGCGTTTGCAACGAGCCATTAAAAGGCTGATCGAGCGAAGCAACAGTCATCAACGTCACGGTGAGTATAGACGGGGATATCGCTGTATCAAGCGTGTCCTTACACTCGACGCGGCGAATAAGACAGACAGGGACACGCGACACCGTGTGCTCCTCGAGGCTGCCCGATGCGCCTACTATCTTACGCTATTCGATGAGGCCGAGCGCCACCTCAAGCAACTGGATGCGTCTCTCGCGTTTGATGCGGCTGGATCGGTGCAGGTTCGATGCGCTGCTGCCATCATCAGAGCCAATATACATCGACGTCGCGGTAATTACGAGAAGGCGCTGTTGATTCTGAAGTCCGACATAGACAAGTATGATGATATTCCGCCATCCTTGTTCGTCGAGAAGTTGCTCATAGAGGGCTCCTGTCGATTTTACCGTAATGAGATT
>CBFCXB010000258.1:0-4689 GCA_965601905.1 uncultured bacterium
GTGATACATCCCGCACATCGAGTGATCGCGCCACGAGCAGGCTGAGCGACAAAAGCGACAGGAGCGGCAAGAGTGGGCGGAGCGACAAAAGCGACAGGAGCGGCAAGAGTGGGCGGAGCGGTGATAGGCGCGGAGACGGCGCTCGAACGATCGAGCGGGAGGGCGACGGGACATCCACTCATGAGCGTCTTGAGGACAGGGCGGACGACCGAACGAGCCGGGAGCGTAAGCCGGTCATTTACGATCGCTACCGCAGGACGAAACGCCGTGATGACGGTGACAGGGAGAGAGCGGGAAAGAAAAAGAAGAAGGACAATCCGGGATACGGAAAGAAGATCACCAAGCCGGGTGAAAACAAGCGGATCAGGATTGACCCGCGCCCGGGACGGCACCCTCCACCGCCACCGCCCGATGTGGATATAATTATATGGGATCCATGGGGGCCGCCCCCTCCGCTGGTTCCGCGCCTCCCTTGGCGCCCGCATCCCGGGCCGGGATACATCGATGGTGAGGAGTACGTGATCCACCTGCCGGCCGGGATCATAGAGCCCGACGAGATTGAACAGGACTTTATCGAGAAGATCGATTATATCCGATCTATCGGGCGCGGAGACTCGCTTATCGTGTGCCTCTATCAAACGAGGGATCCAATAACCGATGAGGAGGTCAGTTACCTCTTCGACCGGGGCGTGACGTTTTACCGTTTCCTCTCGTCGTATACCGCCATCATCGACGTCTCCGTCGAGGATATTTTCCTCCTCGTGATGGATATGCCGAACTTCCGCTGGATAGGCCAGTACCGGGCGGAGTACAAGTACCGGCACGAACCGCCGGTGAGCGACCGGCGTGGAGCGTACGTTCACTCACTGGCCGGCGACAGCAACGAGTTCCGTAACGTGTTGAACCATTTGGGGATAAGGGTTGTCACGTATTACGAGGACGCGGAGGACTACTATGTCATCGCCGACTGGGAACAATTTCACGAGATCGCCGGCCTCTGGTGGGTGGAGAAGGTGCACAAGGAGTCGGAGACATTCTCGAGAGTCTACGGGTTCGATTAGGGTGAGAGAAGAACTATAACGACCGAACCGGGCCGAGGGGGTATCCGGAATCCTATAATCCGCGGCCATCATCCGCCGGCCATCATCCGCCGGCCGTCATCCGCGGTAGTCATCCGCCGGCCGTCATCCGCGGCCATCATCCGCCGGCCGCATTTTTTTGTGGAACTTATCGCATTTCGTATTATATAATAAACTGTTTGAGAGGAGCTTCCACCGCTCACTCTGCCCTTGCGGATTGATCGAGAATCGCTTCTTCAGGCGCGGAGTAGGGCGTGTTTTATCATGGCCCCCCGGAACGTGTGATTCGGTTCCGGAGGTCCGGTCGCCTCAGGGATTCACAACGAGGCGCGACAACCGCAGATGGAGGGCGCTATATGGACCGTACAGGGACGCGCTTGAAACTCTTACTGGTTGGCATATTGATATTCGTGGTCCTTTCCACCGCCTGCAATGCCGGCAAGGAGAATCAGAATCCTCCCAACTTCTTCGTCCGCCACAGAACATTCGATGTGGGCGAGGTATACGAGGGGCAGGATATCAACCATGTCTACAAGGTAAGGAACAACGGCAGCGGCGAGCTGCACATCATCAATGTGAGGCCTGGGTGAGGCTGCGCAGTGGCCGACTTTGACAAGGTCATCCCTCCCGGGAAGGAGGGAAAAATAAGTGTCAAGATACACGGGCACAAGATATTTGCCGGGCACTTCAAGAAAACGTACACCGTTACGACCAACGATCCGGAGAATGAGCACATCGTGCTGACGCTTGCGGGTGATGTGGTAAAGGTGTTCGATGTCTCTTCCGATATCGCGTTGACCGGTTTCAGCGACGAGAATTTGAAGAAGGAAGTGATCCTGACAAATCGACTCGAGAAGCCGATTCAGTTGGAAGATTACCGGTGGGCGGAAACGGTGCGCAACTCGCCGGAGATGGGAAAGCTTATCAGCGTCAAGCTCGAGCCGATCGAGCTCGGCCGGAAGTACCGCCTGACGGTATGGAACAAGGAACAGCTCGACCCCGGCCATTACCTCGGCGAAATTTTCATCAAGTCCGATTTCGAGGGGCTCGCCGAGAAGAAGATTCTGGTGCGCTTCACCATCACCCCAGACGTGGAGGTGCACCCGAATAAGATCTTCATGCGCGAGATGATCGTTGAGAAGGGGACGAGCAAGAGTTTCGACAAGAAGATCACGATTATTGCCGCCCGCGCCGATTCACTGAAGATTCTGAGCGTCGTTCCCGACCGCGAGGACATCACGGTCAACGTACAGGAGATTGTGCCCGGCAAGTCGTTCCGGTGTACCATTCGTTTGCGGCCTCCATCGGAAACCGGACGGTATCTCGGCACCCTGAAGATACACACGAATTACCCCGGATACGAGGAGCTGCCGGTCAACATCACCGGCACGGTCAGGATAATGGCACGGAAAGAAGGATAGCCGTCACCATCGGCAGATAAAACCGAGGGGGTGTCCCGGTTTGCGACGCCCCCTTCTTATTGGGAAGGAAAGATATGAAAGCGAGAGCCATAGTGCTTGCCGCGGTGTTCGTGGCGTTTGTATCGATCGCGGCGGTGCCCGTAACGGGGAGCGAGGGCGATGCGACAACCGAGGCCACGAGGATCAGGACGGAGCTTCAGAATAAAAGCCGGGCGATGACTTCCTATGCCTTTATCGACCTCGCCGAACGCCTCTGGATTGGATTTCTCGAGAAATATCCATCGGATCCCGCGGCGGCGGAGGCCAACCTCACGCTGGGATTCATCTATGCCCAGACGCAGCGGCACGACAAGGCGGTGCACTACCTCGAGGCGTACCAGAATATGCAGTGCGCCAAGAAGGTAAACAATGAGGCGAATGCTATGGTTGCGCTCGCGGGAAGCTACATCGCGCTGGAGCGTTTCGACGACGCCGAGGTGGTGCTGAAGCAGATCACAAAGCCATCCTCCGGATGGGATCGTCGTATCAGCCAGATGGCTTCCCAGCAACTCGCGTGGCTCGGCTCAATCCGCAAGCTCAAGATCGGCCTTCCCGCCATTTCGTTTTCCACCAAGACCGCTGCGGGCAAGCCGATCAAGCTGGAGGACTACCAGGGGAAGGTTGTGCTGCTCGATTTCTGGGCCTCGTGGTGCGCTCCGTGCCGCAAGGAGATGCCGAATGTGAAAAATGTGTACGGCAAATACCACGAAAAGGGGTTCGAGATAATCGGGATCTCCCTTGACAATACGATGGCGAAATTCAAAGGATATCTGCAGAGCGAGCAGATGCCGTGGCCCCAGATATTCGACGGCAAGGGGTGGCAGGGCGAACTCGGGAACCTCTATGCGGTGAGCGTGATTCCGTCCACCTACCTGCTCGACCGAGAGGGTATCATCCGCTACAAGAACGTGCGAGGCGGGGATCTCGAGAAGGCCGTGAAGGTGCTCATCGAAAAGAAGTAGCCACAAGAAGCAGCCACGATCATCCGCGGCGTCATTATCTGGCGGCCGATTTCCGCTCGAGATCCAGCAGGAGCGATTTCAGCTCCAATCCCCCGCCGAAACCGACGAGCGATCCGTCGGCGCCGATTACACGGTGGCATGGTATGCAGAGAGGGAGCGGGTTCCGGCTCTGGACGCCGCCGACGGCGCGGGCGGCGCGCGGTGAGCCGACCCGGTGCGCGACCTCGCCATAGCTGGCCGTCTTCCCGTATGGAATCTTCCGCGTCGCCAGGAGGACGCGCCGCTGGAACGGCGTCACCTGACGCAGATCCATTTTCACATTGAAATCACGAAGCCGACCGGAAAGATATTCTGTGATCTGCCGCCGTGCTTCCGCGAGCAGGCGCCCGCCGCCCGACGCATGGGGCGACTCGACGATCCGGGCGCCGGGAAAACGACGCTTTATATCGGCGAGGAACGAGCGCTTGCTCTGCGCGGGGAAGGCGATCCGGGCGAGGCCTTTACCAGTCGCGGCCAGGCCGATCAGCCACCGGTCGAACCGGAATGTGGCCACACTGATAAACTGCGATGATCGGTCGTCGGTTCTCATATGGAAAGTATTACAACATTTCCAGTGTGAATACAAGATCAAGCGGGCGATGGCGGGCGATGGCGATCGAAGGCCTGCGAAGGTGGGCGATGGCGTGCGAGGGCATCTACATATTCGCAATACCGAAGGTCACCCCGAAGTAGAGCCAGACCATGGTGTATTCGTCCTCGATCTGGGAAGTGCAGCCCTTTGATACATTCCGGTAGGTCACCATTTCTATATCGATGAATATGTCCGCCATTCCCCTGGCGCCCACTCCCGTTGTTCCGGGTTCCTTGCGCCAGATCTTGTGGCCCAGGATCACGCCGAAGCTCGTCACCGAGCGCATGGAGTTATCGGGCTCGTATGACGTGCCGTTGTTGGTGTACAGCGCCTTCTGGGCAACGAACAATCCCAGCCAGCCCTTCCGGTAGCGGGGACGCGGATACACCCTGAACTCGAGATGCGCGTAAGCACCGGTATTCGTGGCATCGTAGTCATTCGTGTATGCGGTCACGTTTCCTTCCAGGCCGGCGCTCAGCACAACGCTCAGGGCATGGTTAAACGTTTTCTCGTACGATGCGGGGATTTTCAGCGTCAAACCGATCCCCCGTGTTTCT
>CBFCXB010000259.1:0-4686 GCA_965601905.1 uncultured bacterium
GAACCGATCCGGATCGAGCTGGGAAGCGATGTGCTTCGTCATGCGGAGCCGCCATATCCAGGAATGGTCGACCGGTCTGCTGCTCTCCTCCGTCCGCACGGCAACCAGTTCCTCTCCCGCGCCCGGCTCTGCGAGAATGCCGACCGCCTCGTTCAACTCGGCGTTCATCAGGACCTGGAGTATGAGGCCGTCCGTTTCCTTCGGAACGTCGATGAGCCGTACCGTCTCGGCAAGGTGCGCGAACTCGGGGAGGACGTGGGGGAGAATATTCGTCGCGCCCTGCAGGAAATGCTCGTTGAAGACGATTCCCTCGTCGTCGGGGAAGAGTGGGAGGTACCGTATCTGTCTCTCCACGAGGTCCTGAAAGAAGTGGGTGCCGAAGGAGAGGTCCGGCATGTAGTTTCCCTTCTTGCGCGCGATCTCGATCAGGACCGCCGTGTTGCTGATTTCGGAGTAGGTGACGCTCACACCGAGCTTGATATCCCCCCGGCTTCCCCAGCGGCCGGGTCCCATCAGGATGAATTGCCGTTTCGGGAGGAGCTTGTTGAGATGACCCACCGCGTGTCCGACAGCGACGAGGTCGTCTCGATCCGGCAGCTCCGCGTATCTGAGGGGATCGACATACACGATGTGTGTTATATCCGGAACGCGCCCGTTCGAGATGTACTGATTCGCCGTGAAGATGATCCTGTTCGCCGGCGTGTCTTTGGGAATGGGGGAGGGTGCGCTGTCCTGGGCGTAACTCTGCGGCCTGCACTGAAGGAGGTAAAAATCCCTGCCGTCGTGCGCGAACTCGATGTCCACCGGTGTGCCGATCTTCTTCTCGAGCAGTTTGAGAATCGCTTCTATCCGCTTGACGAAGGGCGAGTCGGAGATGAGCGCCTCGAAGGTAAACGCGAGATCATCGTGCTCGAAGTCGATGTTCATGGCCATGGGCCTGCGGAGATGGTCCCCGTCGTATATCGAAACCATCTTCTCGACAAGCGGCATCTCCGCACCGTGGCATCGCAGCAGCTCACCGGTCTCAATCGTTTCGAAGCTGTTGGTCTTGAGATTGATCACATCGATCTTCTTGGGGGAGTAGTAGACAATCTCCTCCGTGGCGACATTCACGCGCAGCCCCGGCTGTCCCGGCGCGACGAGCACGGGGTAGTCGTCGCTCACCCGGTCGACGGCCCGCGTTCCGAGCCCGGGGACCATGCGGATAAGGCCGTCTTCGCGCGCGATCCGCGGCGACCACCGGAACTCGTTTCTGCTGAAGGCGACGCCGGAGTATGCGGGAAGGAAATAATCCCCGATACGGGTGCCGACAACCTCCTGTATCATGATGCCCATCTCCTCGCCGAAATCGAGCAGCCCCAGCCCGGCGCGATACTCGATGGGATCGGGCCCGAAGGTGGAGGCGTATACCTCGGTGATAGCGTCCATGAGCGCCTCGAGGCGTTCCTGTTTGTTTCCCTGGTTCGCGAGGAAGAGGCTCTTGTACTTTCCCGAGAAGGCGGCGCCGAGGCTGTCCTCGAGGAGGCTCGAGCTGCGGATGATGAGCGGTTTCTCCTCGAAATCGTCGAGTGCCATTGAAAGACCATGAATGATCTCCGGCGGAAACCGGCCGTTCTTGAATGTCTGTATCACGTTGGGATACTCGAGGCGCACCTGGTTGATGTCTTTGTACTTCTGTTCGACGACCTCGTCCAGGTTGTTGTATCTCAAGAAACCGAGCAGTAAATCGGAGGAGATATACCAGCTCTTCGGAACCTTTACGCCCGTCAGCAACTCATTACCGTCCGATGCTTTTTTCGTTACTTGATGCGCAAGGAACAAACCGGCGCATTTGCCGCCCAGGCGCCCATGGCTCTCGGCGGTGTAAATGATGCGGTCGAGAAATTCGAAGAAATCGCGTATCTCGGTGTACTGTTTCGCAACGTTGATGTAGTTGAGTTGTGTTGAAAGAAACCGCCGTATCAGGGAAGCGACGACACCCTTCTTCGAGGCGGCGGAGAGCTCTATCCCTTCGGGCGCTATATCGCGGTAGTGGCTGAGGGCGCCGATCACATCGGCCAGGGTGAGGTTACGGTTCGCGATATGGACGAGAAACTTCAAGCGGTCGTCCTGGATCCACTTGCGGAGGTAGGCGAGGATCTGATCGTCGGTGAACTGCGTGGCGGCGATACTGAAAATCTCATCACTCAGGCTGTTGGTGATCTCGAGGGCCTGTCGGCGGTGGGGCCTGTTCTCGTCACTCGCAGCTTCTTCCAGCAGGTCCATGTCGGTTGGGGCGTAATGCTGCAACACCCGCTCCGCCTCGGCAACCCCGTTCCAGCACAGATGGTTGAGCATGCGCTCGGAGATGCTCTCGAAAAGATTCCGGTCGGTATGACGGAGAAAATTGAGGGCCACCTTCCATTCTCCGGGGCTTTCGCGCCGCGTGTATTCATCCTGTCCCTCGGCCTGTTTTCTCAGCTGGTACTGGAGTGTGAAGTTGCCGATGAGCTGCGCGATCGTCCGCAGGAGCCGTGTCTCTTCCTTCAGGAACGGTCCCGCGTCGGCATTCGGCATCTCCTTCTTATAGAAAACGCTGATCTCGCCCGCCTTCTTGCCCTGGACCACGATGTCGGTGGTTTGCCTCCAGGACGTCTCCGCAAAATCGGATGAATCGTATCTGTTTGTACCGATAGTGATTGTGGCGCGGCAGACCTCGGGATACTGCCACCCAGACGGCACCGTCTCGACGATTCCTCTATAGACTTCTTCTGGTGTCGCGTCGGGCTTGACGAGAAGTTCCTCGATCCGGTAGAGACATTCCAGCTCTTTCTCCCGTTCCCACAGGAACCGGATAACGTTCTCGGCCCTATCCTTCTTTTCATTCATGGTGCATCACTCCCCGTCCGCTCCTGCCGTCCACCTTTACGGTCAGCGGAACGGCGAGTTCGATATGCTTGATAAATTGCGTTCTCGATACTTCATGCTGCTTCATGAGCCATTCCCAGTCAATACGATACCCGGTGTCGGGGGGGATTGAAAAGTAGAATATTTTAAAGCTCGTTATGTTGTGGAAGAAGTGCGATCCCTGGCTCATTGTTGTATTGAGACCCGGCAGCGGCGCCTCGACAATCACCTTTGCCCCGGATATCTGACCGAAATTGACGGGAATGCCACCGAGCGGGTCGGTCGTCCCCCATCGACCGAAGCCGATGAGCACGTAAGGAGTGCCCGCATCGACGAGCGCGCGGTTGAACGTCTCGAGCTCCGAGGCAATTCGGTGTGATTGGGACACATCGAACTGCTCCGGATCGATGAATACCACGTCCCTGATCGTCTCAAGCGTCCCGTTCCCGAGGACGGTCTCCGATGAGAGGAGAACACGTTTCCCCGTGAGCTCCTCGCGCGGCACCGCCACCTCCGCCTGCGAGACGACCATGGGCCGCACCTGAAGGAATCCGAATTCGGCCGGCTTGCAGCTCTCCCGATCGAGCCGGACGGCAAACTCGACCTCGACCATCGTACCGAGCGTGTCCTCGCATACCTCCTTGAGTGCCAGCAGCAGATCGTTGAGCGGCAGCATCCCGTCCTTCAGGATGGGGGTGAAGTTGATGACCCGTGGACCCCGCTCCGCCGTTCCGCTCGTGATACGGTCGTCCCTGGGAAGGTACGTCGATGCGATGAAACGGAGAGAGCCGTCATACTCGCCGTCGCCGAGATCGTAGCGCGCCATGTATTCGGTTTCCTTGATCGGATCGTACGCGGGCGGATTACCCATGTTGAGCGCCCAGAACGCCGTCTGGGTGGATTTCAGGAGGTCACCGGTCGACTTGAAGGGTGGATTCGCGCGTGGGTAGGCCGGCGAATACGAATACGAAATCCCGTCGTCGACGATCGTACGGCCGAGTCCGAGCGCCAGTTCCACAACCCCATTCTCGGGGGCGGCGTGCCCCGTCGGGTAGAAGTTGTACGAGCGCATCACGCCCGAGATGTGGGGATAGAAACGGTTGCCGAAACGCGAGCCCAGGACCTCCTGAATGATCACCGCCATCTTCTCGTCTTGCGTGACGTGATGCGTTGCCCTCATGTAACTGCGCGCCACCGAGAAGAAGGTCGACGCATAGACGAACTTGACCGCCTCGATCAGCTTGTGGAAGCGGATATCGGCGGCGGGCTGGTTGTTCGGCACCATCTTCGTCGCGTAGATGCTGGCGAAGGGTTCGAACATGGCGTCCTCGAGCATGCTCGAGGAGCGAACGGCCAGGGGCGTGTGCACCTGTTCGACGAGTGAGCGCAGGTCGCCGACGAGCTGGACGGGAAGGTCCGCACGCTGGAAGGCGTGCGCCATCAGGTCGTCGCGCTCGTCGGAGTATGCGATCTCGTAGAGATCGTTCTGTTTCATGAAGAGGTCGAAGAGATCGGTGGTGATGACGGTGAGCGTCGGGATGTTTATTGCGATATCCGGTTCGAAGGAAGGTTTAAGCTTCGATCCGAGGATCCCCTTCATTTGCGCCAAGCCGTGTGCCTTGCCGCCCAGCCCTCCCGAACCGATATAGGTGAATCGTTCCGCTCCCTCGAAGAAATGACGGTCGAACCGGACGAGGGATGTGTGGTGGGGGCTGTACGATTTTTTTCTCATCTGGCGTTCCCATGTCTCCCGGCGCCGAGACGATCATCTGATCGGATGGGACCCACGTTCGGCGTACG